>NZ_DAISHJ010000073.1:0-24142 GCF_036822615.1 Aggregatilinea sp.
CCGGCACTGTTCGAGCCGGTGCACGGCAGCGCGCCGGACATCGCGGGCCAGGGCATCGCTGATCCGCGCGCGGCGATCCTCAGCGCGGCGATGCTGCTCGACTTCCTGGGATACGCGGAGGCGGCCTCGGCGCTGCGCCGCGCGACGTATGCTACGCCACATACCGGGAACACGGCGCACACCACGCGGGCGATCCTGGCGCAGATGGAACGGGACGGCGCACATGTCTGATCTGCTGATCGAACTGGTCCGGCGCACGAGTCTATCGGGGCAGGAAGCGCCCGCCGTGCGCTATCTGGTGGCGTGGATGACCGCGCACGGCTTCGACGCGACCGTGGACGACGCGGGCAGCGCCTGCGGAGTGCGCGGGCCGCAGGACGCGCCGCATACGCTGATGCTGCTGGGGCACATCGACACCGTGCCGGGCGAGATCCCGGTGCGCGTGGAGGACGGCGTGCTCTACGGGCGCGGCAGCGTGGATGCCAAGGGGCCGCTGTGCGCCTTTGCGGAAGCCGCCGCCAGCGCCGCGATCCCGGATGGCTGGCGCGTGGTCGTCGTCGGGGCGGTCGAGGAGGAAAGCGCGACGAGCAAGGGCGCGCGCACTGTGCGCGACTGCTTCACGCCGGATGCTTGCATCATCGGCGAGCCGAGCGGGGTGGAGCACGTCACGCTGGGCTACAAGGGCCGCCTGCTGGTCGATTTTACGCTGCGCCGCCCGGTCGCGCACACCTCCCGCCCGGAGCCGACCGTCGGCGCGCTAGGGGCGGCGTTCTGGGAAAAAGTCGCGGCGTGGTGCGAGGCGCAGAATGAGGGCGCGGAGCGCGCCTTCGATCAGGTCCTGCCGAGCCTGCGTAGCATCAATACCGAATCGGACGGCTTTCACGACACCGTGCGCCTGACGGTTGGCTTCCGCCTGCCGCCGCGCCTCTCGCCGGAGGCGGTGCGGAGCGCGATCGCGCCCTTCGCCCCGGCGGACGCCGAACTGCGCGCCTACGGGCCGGAGCAGGCGTACCAGGGCGACAAAAACAACGCGCTCGTGCGTGCGATGCTGGCCGCGATTCGCGCGCAGGGTGCGCGCCCCGGCTTCGTGCTCAAGGGTGGTACGAGTGACATGAACGTGGTCGGCCCGGCCTGGAACTGCCCGATCGTCGCGTATGGCCCCGGCGACAGCGCGCTCGACCACACGCCCGACGAGCACATCTCGCTGGCGGAATACGCGCAGGGCGTCGCCACGCTGCGCCACGTGATCGAGCACCTGCCCGCAGGAATGTAAGTACAATCCTCCTAAGAAGATTGCGCTAAAAGAAGTAATGACCTCATAATAAGGGCATGGAAAGTTGGCATAGCGACCTGCTCCCGGCACCATAAGGAGGATTCCATGCTCAAAGAGTTTCGTGACTTCATCATGCGCGGTAACGTGCTCGATCTGGCGGTTGGTATCATCATCGGCCTGGCGTTCACGACCGTTGTGAACTCGCTGGTGAACGATATCATCATGCCGCCCATCGGCGTGCTGATCGGCGGCCTCGACTTTTCGGCGATTGTGATCACGCTGAAGGAAGCCCAGGGCGACGATCCGGCGGTGACCATGAACGTCGGCGTGTTCATCAACGCCATCATTAACTTTTTGATCGTCGCCCTCGCCGTGTTTATGCTGGTCAAAGGCGTGAATAGTGCAATGGAGCAGATGCGCCGCCGGCAAAAGGCCCAGGACGCCGTCGCGCCGCCGGAGCCGACCGTGGAGGAGAAGACCCTCGCCGCGCTGGAACAGCTGAACGGCACGTTGGAGAAGCTCGAACACAAATTGTGAGCGCACACGAACGATAAAAACGGGCTGTCTCATCTGAGATGGCTCGTTTTTGTGCGTGTCGATTGAAGCGGTGCGTCAGGGCACTTCGACGTACAGTTCGCTCGCCAGCTCGTTGCCGATGACGAAGCGGTCGCCTTCGCAGTCGAGGTGCACCGGGCCGTTGAACGGGCTGCGCGCGGTGACCGTCACGACGTGTCCGGGCATCAGCCGCACGTCGCGCAGGTAGCGCAGTTTTTCCACGTCATGCGTTTTGACCCGGCTGACGCGCGCCGGTTTTTTCTCGTCCCATTCGCTCAGCGGCCCATCCACGACCACCGGCATCACGCCGTCTTTGCTAGGGATCGGCTCGCCGTGCGGGCAGCGCTTAGGGAACCCGGCCATCTCGTCCATTCGGTCGATCAGCTTATCGTCCACGCCGCGCTCCAGGCGCTCTACCATGTCGTGCACTTCTTCCCACCCGAAGCCCATCACCTTGACCATGTAGACTTCCAGGATGCGGTGGCGGCGGATGACCATCAGGGCAATGGCCTCGCCGTCCGGGGTCAGGCGGATGCCCTTATACGGTTCATGCTCGATGTAGCCGTTTTCGGCCATGCGCCGGATCATGCGCGACGCCGCCTGTAACGAGACGCCCATACTTTCTGCCACCATCGACAGGGTCACCCAGTCGTGGCCTTCTTGAAGGCGGTAGATCTCGCCTAGATAAAACCATACTGTCGGGCACATCTCGCTTGCGCTAATCCTTCCGTTGCGGGCCGAGGTTTAAAGGCCATTTAAACCACAGTTTCCGGTAGTGATATCTGGTTTTTCATAACGCGGCCTAGTTTTTAAGATAAATGTCTTGCAAAATATATCTACTTGTGTATTCAGGCGCAACCAATTTCATCGTTTCTCACGTTTTTCATACGGGAACGGCCTTGTGATCCCGTTTTTAAGTGGGATCACGCTCATTTTGACATTTGCTCGCGCCGGATGCCAGAAGTTGACGAACAGTACACGGGCCGGGAAGGATACGGTAATGGCTCTCTCCGTAATGAGCGGCGTTCTCTCATTGGATACCACGCTGCAGCGCCTGACCGCGCTGTCCCCGTATCTGGAAGGGCGCACCGGGGCCGATCTGCCGGAGGGCTGGATCGCGTCCACGGACCTGTTCGCACCCGGCTCGCCCTCTCTCCCGCTGGTGCTGGACGCGGTGGGTGCGACGACCGGCTCGGACGACTGGCAGATCGCGGTCAGCTTCTTCATGAACGGCTACGCGTGGACGGTCGCCGCCGTGGCGCTGGGATGCGTCGTGGTGGATGGGCGTCTGCCCGATCTGAGTTTTGAAAACGTGGCCCTGCACTATGACGACGGGCGCATGCTTGGCGTTGCGTTCATGAACGGGCGCTTCACCGCCCTGCCCGACGATGCCGCCGCGGGCGACCCGCACGCGGATCTCGTGCCGGATCGGGCCGCGTTGCTGGAGTCGTTCAGGCAGCAAATCGAGGCGCACATGGCACGCGTCGTCCCGGTGCTGCGCGCGCAGTCGTCGCTGGGAACGCGGGCGTTATGGATCACCGTGGCCGATCGCTGCGCGGGATTTTTGTACTGGGCGAACCAACTCAAGCCGGATCTGCTTCCGCGAGAGGCCGTTCTGGCGGATCTGCCCGCGCTGATCCAGGTTCCCGGGTCCCCGATGGCGAATAAGCTGACGCGCATCGAGGACACGTGTGCGGCGGACGGTTCCACGCTGACGCTGCGGCGCGGATCGTGCTGTCTGAATTACCGGCGGCCCGGCGGCGATCTGTGCGAAAGCTGCCCGCTCAACAAAGATTAAGCGGAAGGGGCCGATGGATCACCCCTTCCGCAAAACGTCCGCCCAACTCTGTTTGGGCAGCCAGCAGTCTCATTGCACACGGGTTTTCCTCCCGGCCTCTCGAATGGGCCGGGGGAGCCACGGGTAGGGTGGTTTTGCGTCACTCCGCGGGGCAGGATAACTGCCTCTACGTAAAACCATCCGCCCCCTTATTTCACCAACAGCTTCACCGCGTCCAGCAGGCGATCCACTTCCGCGATCGTGTTGTAATGCACCGGGCCGACGCGCACCATGCCGTGCTCGCCGCGTCCCAGCCGCTCCATGATTTCCTTCGCGTAGTAGTTCCCATTCCATACGTAAATGTCGTGCCGGTCGAGGTGCTCCGCAATCTCGCGCGGGGTGTAGCCTTCCATCACGAACGCGACCGTCGGCACGCGCTCCGCTGCCCGCGCCGGATCGGTGATGCCTGCGATTGTCACGCCGGGGATCGTTTGCAGGCCGGCGATCAGGTGCGTGCCGAGTTCCTGCTCGTACGCTTCGATGGCGCGCATCGCCTGGATCAGCTGCCCTCGCCGCCCTGCCGCCGGATCGGGTGACTCGCCAAACTGCGCCCCGATCCACGCCAGGAAATCGACCGCCGCCGTCAGCCCGTTCAGCAGCTCGAAGGTCGGCGCGCCCGTCTCGAAGCGGAACGGCGCGATGTCCTTCGCCGGACGCACCTTGTACACCGGCAGCTCGGCCAGCAGGTCGTAGCGGCCCCACAGCACGCCGATGTGTGGCCCGCAGAACTTATAGGCCGAGCACATCAGGAAGTCGCAGCCGAGATCCTGCACGTCGATGGGAATGTGCGGCGTGCTCTGCACCGCGTCGAGCACGTGCAGCGCTCCGGCGACGTGCGCCATCGCCGCGATCTGCTTCGCGTCGTTGATCGTGCCCACCGCGTTCGAGGCGTGCGCCGTCGCCACGATGCGCGTCCGCTCGTTGAGCGCGGCTTCCAGCCCATCCATGTCCAGCGTGCAGTCTTCGGTGTGGATGTCTACCAAGCGAATGACCAGATCGTGATCTTCCGCGATGCGCAGCCACGGCGCGATGTTGCCGTCGTGATCCATGCGCGTGACCACGATCTCGTCGCCGGGCGCGAGGGTCTTGCCCAGGGCGCGGGTCAGCGCGAAACTGAGCGTGGTCATGTTCGGGCCGAAGACGATCTCCTCCGGGCGCGCGGCGTTGAGCAGGTCGGCCATGCGCTCGCGCGCGCCGTAGTGCATCGCCTCGGAACGGCGGCTGCTGGCGAATGCGCCGCCGGGATAGGCATTCATCGTCAAATAATAGTCGCGCACGGCGTCGATGACGGCCTGCGGGACCTGCGAGCCTGCCGGGTTATCGAAATAAACGGGAAGCTGGCCGCTTTCGGCGGGGATGTGCAGCGACGGGAAGCAGGCGCGGACTTGCTCGACATCGTACTTCATAAGAGGGCCTCTTTCGGTGGGCGGTAGACCATCAATTTGCGCTCAACTGTAGCGATTTTGTGGGACGGTGGCGAGGGCGTTTTGTACAAGGGTACGATCCTGCAACTGGCGGATCGTGCACACGTAGAACTGTATACACGGATGAAGATCGCAAAGGAGGCCACAGATGCAGCGCTGGGAGTATTACTCGACCTTCATGTGGGCGGACGTGAACAAAGACAAGCGTGATTTCCTCGCCATGTTCCCCGGCGAGGCGGATATCCCGAAATATCACCCGAAGGCGATGATCCCCGAGCTGGACAGCATGGGGCAGGACGGCTGGGAGCTGGTGCACATGCAGCCGGTGATCGTGGGCAATAACTACGACGTGTGCGTGGGCAGCACCGACCAGACGTCGCAGCGGCCCTGGACCAACGCCTATTTCTGCGTGTTCAAGCGCCCCGTTGAGGGGTGAGAGCGTTAGCCGGGGACACCAAAACACCTCACCCCTGGCCCCTCTCCAATCCGATTGGAGAGGGGAAAAGGGGCCGGGGATTAAGGGGTGAGGTGAACTATGACGCGGAATTACCCCGGCAGCCCATACAACAACAGCCCTATCCGGTTCTGCTGGATAGGGCTGTTCGTTTCCTCGCAGCGTGCCGGAGTTTACCCTTCCGGCACTTCTTCCATGCGCCGCACGGGGATCCCTTCGGATTCCGCGACGTGCTGCCCGTTGTGCGCCCGGTGAATCTGGTACGGCACGCTCGTCACGCCGACGCGTTCCATGCGCCCCAGGGCTAAATTGAAGAACATCGCGCTGTTCTGGTGCAGGGCCTGCTCCCAGTACGTATCCATCGCCAGATGACCCATGATGATGTGCACGTAGCTGCCGGGCGTCTGGGCCTGCAAGTCCTCAATGTACTGCCGCAGCGGTTCGGCCAGCAGGCGGTACGGCGACGGGATGATCACCAGCTCGCCCTCCCCGATGCGCTTCTCCCACTTTTCGCGGATCGCATTCACCTTGTCCGGGTTGACGGCGATATGAATCGTGTGCCACGGATGGTCGAGCGACTTGGCGAAGTCCACCAGCCGGACCGTCTCGGCGTGCACGTCGTCCACCAGGATGATCGTCTGCACGGGCCGCTTCTCGACCTCGACCGGCTTGCCTTCCAGGCTCAGCGCGTGCGCCACGTCGCGGTAGTGGTAGTGGATGCGGAAGAAGACGAACACCAGGGTCGGGATGAGGATGATCACGAACCACGCGCCGGTGGTGAACTTGGTCACGGCGAACACGATCATCACGATGCCCGTGCAAAACGCGCCAAACCCGCTGATGAAGCTCTTGAGACGCCAGTGCGGATCGTAGCGCATGACGGTTTCGCGCCCCTGCACTTCTTCGCCGGGCTGCAGCTTGCCGATCTTGCGCAGGCGGACCACCATGCCGGTCTGGGACATGGTGAAGCTCATGAACACCCCGATCGCGTACAGCGGGATCAGGCGGGTGGTGCTGGCCTGCGCCACGAGCACCAGCAGCGACGCGCAGGTCGCCAGCCCCATGATGCCCCACGAGAACACGAGGCGGCTGCCGCGATAGGTGAGCTGGCGCGGCAGGAAGCCGTCCCCGGCGTGCAGCGCGGCCAAGCGCGGAAAGTCCGCATAGCTGGTGTTGGCCGCCATCAGCAGGATCAGGGCGGTTCCGGTCAGTGTCATGATGTAGAAGATACTGCCGTTGCCGTAGATGGTGCGCCCAAGCTGCGAGATGACCGTTTCCGTATCGCTCGGCATGGCGTGAATCTGGTGCGCGATCAGGGTGATGCCCAGGAACAGCGAGATCAGCAGGCCGCTCATCCAGATCAACGTCACGGCGGCGTTATGGCTGCGGGGCTGCTTGAACGCCGTGATACCGTTCGAGATCGCCTCGATGCCGGTCAGGGCCGCGCAGCCGCTCGAAAAGGCGCGCAGGATCAGGAACAGCGTCAGGGCGTGCGTCGATTCGTGCATCACTTCCACATCAACCACGGTCGGCAGGTCGCCGAGCACGTAGCGCACGAAGCCGACGATCAGCGTCAGGAACATCGTGCCCAGGAAGAAATAGGTCGGCACGGCGAAGATGCGCCCGCTTTCCTTGACGCCGCGCAGGTTGACGACGGTCATGAGCACGATCACGCCGATCGCCATGTAGACCTTGTAGGGGAACAGGCCGGGGAAGCCGGACGTGATCTGCGCCACGCCGGACGAGACGCTGACCGCGACGGTCAGGATGTAGTCGGTGAGCAGGGCCGCGCCTGCGATCTGCGCCGGCAGCTCGCCCAGGTTGTCGCGCGCGACGATGTATGCGCCGCCGCCGTTCGGGTAGGCGTAGATCGTCTGGCGGTACGAAATCGTGACGATGATCAGCAGCGCGGCAATGGCGAAGGCGATCGGGATCGAGAGGCCAAGTGTGGAGGCGCCCGTCCCGGCCAGCGCCAGGATGATCAGAATTTCTTCAGTCGCGTAGGCTGTGGACGACAGCGCGTCCGAGGCGAAGACCGCCAGCCCGATGGGTCGTGTGATGACTTGATGCGGAAGTGCGGTGGTTTCCAGCGGCTTGCCAAGCAGCCAGCGAGAAAGGGAGAAATGATCCTTCTGTTGAGCATCAAGCGATGCCATTGTGCCACCTTCTTTTGCCGCGCGTCCCTCTCACCGGTAGCCCAAAACTCCCGTGGAGTCTCGGATGGCGCTGCCTCAGTTGGAGCGGGATACGGGGCAAAAAAATAGAATCACGCAGGGCGTGACATGAACGGAATAGTGGTTCAATTATCCCATGCGGAGGGTCAAGGGAATATCAAGATGCGCGGCCAACGTATCAAGAAAGTGTCAATTTTGCCGCGCGAGGGACCAGGAACGCCCGCAGAGCGCTGGGGTTTTGCTCCTGCGAAACGCCCGGCTAGCTGCTGGCGCGGAAGCGGTAGCCGACGCCCGGCTCGGTGAGGATGTGCTGCGGGCGGGCGGGCTCGGCTTCCAGCTTGCCGCGCAGATTACTGACGTTGACGCGCAGCAGGTGGCTTTCGTCTTCGTAGCCCGGCCCCCACACCTCGCGCAGCAGTTGGTGGTGGGTGAGCACCTTGCCCGCGTGCGTCACCAGGACGCGCAGCAGCGAATATTCCGTGGGGGTAAGCTGCACCTCGCGCCCGGCCACCTTAACGATGCGCCGCGCCAGATCGACCACCAGATCGCCCTGCATGAACACGGCTTCCTCTTCGGCGGGCGTGCTGGCATGCCGCAGCGCGACGCGCAGCCGCGCCAGCAGCTCCCCGACGCCGAACGGCTTGGTCAGATAATCGTCCGCGCCCGCGTCCAGGGCGGCGATTTTTTCGTCTTCGTGCTCGCGTACGGACAGGATGATGATCGGCAGGTGCGACCACTCGCGCAGCTTGCGCGTCACCTCCAGTCCGTCGATATCGGGCAGGCCCAGGTCGAGGATCAGCACGTCGGGCTTGTCCGCGATGACGGCTTCGAGCGCATCCTGACCGGTGGCCGCCTCGAACACGGCGTAGTTGTGCGCGCTGAGCGAGGTGCGCAAAAAGCGCCGGATAGCCTGATCGTCGTCCACAATCAGCACGCGCACGGCGGGTTCGGTCATGGCTGGATCTCCTGTGGGGCGGGCTGCGCCACGGCGGCAGGCAGCGCGATGGTGAACGTCGTGCCGCCGCCCTCGCGGTTCGCCGCCCAGATGCGCCCGCCGTGCAGTTCGACGATGCCCTGGCTGATCGACAGCCCCAGGCCGCTGCCGGTGACGTCGCTGAGGCGCTGCACGCGGTAAAACTTGTCAAAGATATGCTTCAAGTCGGCGGGCGGAATGCCCGGCCCGTGATCGCTGACCTCGATCAGCACGTCCGGCCCGGCCTCGTAGGCGCAGATCTCGATCGGCTCGTCGGGCGGTGAGTATTTTACGGCGTTGTCCACCAGATTGACCAACGCCTGCGCGACCAGCACGAGGTCGATGGAGATGGGCGGCAGGCTGCCCGGCACATCTACCGTGACCGCCCGGTGACGCAGGCGGTTCGTCATCTGCGCCAGCGTCACGCCGACCAGATCCTGCGCGTCGCACAGCGTCGTGCCCAGCCGCATCGCGCCCGCTTCGAGCCGCGTCATGTTGAGCAGGTTGCCGACGAGATGATTCAGGCGCTCGGCTTCTTCCCACGCGGTGTCGAGCAGCTCACGCTGGGCGGCCTCGTCCAGATATCCCGCGTCGTCGCGCAGGCTGCTCAGCGCCCCGGTGATCGAGACCAGCGGCGTGCGCAGGTTGTGGGAAACGGAATTGAGCAGCGCGCTTTGCAGTTTTTCCGTCTCGCGCAGAAGCTGTGCCTGGCGCGCGTTTTGTGCGAGCTGGGTCGCTTCGATCGCCAGCGCGACCTGGCTGAGCAGGGCTTGCAGCAGCCGCTCCTGGTCGGAATTGAGCGGCGGATCCGCCTCGTTCAGCCGGATGCTGACCACGCCGAGCGTGCTCTGCGCTGTCTTCAGCGGCAGATAGCGCGCCTGCGCGGTGTTGAGCGTTTCCGTGCCGTGCCCGGCCCTCTGTCCGCGCCGGAAGACCCAATCCGCGACGGCGGCGCTCTGCGGCTCGTCTTCAAAGTCCGGGCTGTGCGCGGCCATCGTCAGCGTCTCATCGGCGGGCAGGAAGACGGCGGCTTCGCAGTGGAACAGGTCGCTGATGTGGCGGATCGCCGCCCCGATGATGATGTTGAGGTCGATGGTCGAGGCCAGATCGCGGCTGAGCGCGTAGAGCGCGGCGGTGTACGTTTCGCGCCGCTGCGCCGCCTCGACCTGCTCGCGCTCGCGTGCGGCCAGCGTGCTGATCACGAGTCCGGTCCCGAACAGCCCCACGAACGTCAGCAGGTACTGCGCATCCGTGACGGCCAGCGTCAGGCGCGGCGGCACGATGAAGAAGTCGAACGCCAGCACACTGAGGCCCGCCGTCAGAAGCGACGGCCCGCGCCCCCAGCGCGTCGCGGCGATCACGACCGCCAGCAGGTAGACCATCACCACGTTGGTCGGCTCGATGATGGCCCGCACGAGCTGCCCGACCAGCGTGACCAGCGCGACCAGTCCGATGCTGTAGAGCATATAGCGCGTGTCGGCGTGCAGGCGTGGCGGCAGGTGGCGCAGCCGGGGCGCGTGTTCCGCTGGGGCGCTGATCACGGATACATTGATCTCATCGCTGTGCTGGATGATGCGCTCGACGACCGAGCGGCGCAGCGCGTCGCGCCAGCCTGCTCCCAACGACTTGCCCACGATGATCTTGGTGACGTTGTGCGCGCGGGCATAATGTAGGATCGCATCGGCTACGTTTTGCCCTGGCACGATCACCGTGCGCGCGCCGAGTTCTTCGCCCAGGCGCAGTGTACGTGCGATACGATCGCGTTCCGCGCCCGACAGGTGCGCCGTCTGCGGCGTCTCAACATACACCACGAACCATGCTGCGTCGGTTTGCTCGGCCAGCCGCCGTCCCGCGCGCACCAGCCGCTCGCTGAGCGGGTTGGCGCTGATGCACACCAGCAGGCGTTCCGTCGCCGCCCACGAATAGAAGATCGAGTGCGCCTTTTTATAGGCGCGCATCTCGTCATCGACCTGGGCGGCAGCGCGGCGCAGGGCCATTTCGCGCAGCGCGGTCAGGTTGCCGGGGCGGAAGAAGTCGTGCACGGTGCGCGCGGTTGGTTCGGGCAGCGCGACCTTGCCTTCGCGCACGCGGCGGATCAGCTCGTCGGGCGGCAGGTCGATCAGCTCGATGCTGTCCACGTCGTCCATGATGCGGTCGGGGACCGTTTCGCGCACCGTCAGCCCGGTGATCTGCGCCACGACGTCGTTCAGGCTTTCGAGGTGCTGGATGTTGAGCGTGGTATAGACGTCGATGCCTGCCGACAGCAGCTCCTCGATGTCCTGGTAGCGCCGCGTGTGGCGCGATCCGGGCGCGTTGGTGTGTTCCAGGTTGTCCACCAGCACCAGTTGGGGCCGCCGCGCCAGCACCGCGTCGAGGTCCATTTCGCTGGCGGTGTCGTCCGGCGTGCCGGCCTGCCGGGGCGGGACGCGTTCCAGGGAGTCTGCCAGCGCTTCGATCTCGGCCCGGTCGTGCGTGTTCACCTGCCCGATCACCACGTCGATGCCGTCATCCCGGCGCAGGCGTGCGGCATCGAGCATGGCGTAGGTCTTGCCAACGCCTGCCGCGTAACCGAGGAAGATTCGAAGCTTGCCGCGTGCCGGGGGATCCGCTGGCGGTGTGCCGGACGGATCGGGCGGCGGCGGAACCGCATGATGTGCCATATCGGGATCGTATCACGCTGTTCGCCGGACGGATCGTTATGTTCCACGCGAATCATAACGCCATCCGCGCGGAATGGGCAGATCGTCGCTGCAGGCGACCGGGTTACCGCCGCACCGGATCGTTCAATGCCTCGGCGGGGGCGGACTGGGGCAGCAGGCCGGGGAGATCGGGCAGGTCGTAGGACGAGGCGGGGGTGACAACAATCACTGGGGCGCGGCGCGGCTTAACGCGCGATTCCGCAAGTACGCTGGCGTGACTCCACAGCCCGGCGATGACGTAAAAGACGAGGACCATCAGGCACAGCAGTAATTTGTGCTGCGTGCGGCTGAGGTGCGCTTCGTGTTCGGCCCACAGAAAGCCGGTCCCGGCGGCAATGCCCAGCAGGGTCGTGCGCCAGTGTGAGCGGTGAGAGGGTCGTGGTTGCATGTCTGTCCCTGTTCAGGCGGGTGCTGATAGTGATGGCCGGGGATGGCGCAAGACCAGCAGCCCGGTTCCTATTGATAATGCTACCTGGAAGGGCATCAACGGCGTGTCAAGAAATGTGGCCGGGGGGTCAAAAACGCGTCAAGGGGGGATAAGCGCAAGGGCGGGTCACAGACCCGCCCCTACAAAATCCAAGTTGTGTGCCACCGTGATTCCCTTGCTCTCCGTGTGGTGGGAGTAGGAGACAGGGACGGAGGCGGCGCGATAAATACGACAGTAGGGGCAATTCATGAATTGCCCCTACTCGAATGGTTGCGTTGTCTAAAACGACAGCTTCTTGAACATCGACTCCGGCAGGACGCGGATGATCCACATCACGTAGCGCCAGAACCAGGGCACGTAGACCACATCCTGCCCCTTGAGCATGGCGGTATAGATGCGCTTGCCGACCGCGCCGGGTTTGGCGAACAGTGGATTTTTTTTGATGTGAGCCGTCATCGGCGTATCGACGAAGCCGGGTTTGATCGTCACCACGGCCACGCCCGATTTTTCCAGGCGGCCACGCAGCCCGCTCAGGAACACCGTCAGCGCGCCCTTAGCCGCGCCATACACGTAGTTGCTGCTGCGGCCCCGGTCGCCCGCCACGGACGAGATCGCGGCGATGCAGCCGCGCCGCTGCTGCTCGAAGCGGTTGCCCAGAATCGTCAGCAGCGAGATCGTGCTCAGGCAGTTGGTCTGAAATTCCTGCATCGTCTGTTCGACGCTGGTTTGTACGGCAGCCTGGTTGGGCAGCGTGCCGTGTGCGATCAGCGCCGCATCCAGCCCGCCGAGCGCTTCATAGGCCGCGTCGATCATGGCTTCGTGCTGCGCCAACTCGTTCAGGTCGAGCGTATAGGTCGCCACCTTCGACGCGCCGCGCACTTCCAGATCGTGCTGGATGGCGGCCAGTTTTTCGGCGCTGCGGCCTACCAGGAACAGCGCCGCGCCATCGGCGGCGAAGCACCGCGCGGTCTCGTGCGCGATGGCCGAGCTTGCGCCCACAACCAACACTTTCATGGGGACCTCACTCCGTGGTGCGCGTCACGCGACGCCAGAAACTCGACGAAAACTTCGGGTCGATGTACTGCGAAAATTCCTGCCACTGCGGGTAAAACGCCTGGAAGGCGTCCGCCGACATGCGTGAATCTTTGGCCGGGTAGATCGCGCCGCCCTCGTCCTGGATGACGCGATCGAGCCGGTCCAGCAGGTTGAGGGTGCGCTGCCCCCGGACGGGAAAGTCCAGCGCCAGCGTGACGCCGGGACGCGGGAACGACAGCATGCCCGGCGACGGCACATCGCCAAAGACCTTCAGTACGGACAGCAGCGACACGACACCCGAATCGCTGATCTGTTTGAAGATCGATCGGATCGCGCTGCGGTCGTGGTCGAACGGGATCACAAACTGGTATTGAATGAAGCCCGGCGAACCATACAGCCGGTTCCAGTCGTGAATCATGTCCAGCGGGTAGAAGAACGAATCGTAGGGAACCACCTTGCGCTTGCTTTTGCCAAGCTGCGAGTGGTACAGGGCGGTGTTGAACACTTTGGCTGTGACCAGATTCAGGGCGAACCAGGGCAGATCGACGGGTACGGTGAACAGCGATCGCTGCCCGGCCTTTTTGCCCGGAACCTTGTTCGGCCACGCGTGGTTGCCGCGCATGAACAGCCCGCGCCCCAACTGCTTGCCCGTGGCGAGGCAGTCCACCCAGGCGACCGTGTATTCGAAGCGGTGCTCCGAATCGGCGCTGATATCGAAGAACTCGTCCACATTGCGGAAGCGGATTTGCTCGCTGGCGATGAACGGCCCCGGCACGCGCCGCAGCTTGAACTCCGCCCACAGGATCAACCCGGTCAGGCCCAGCCCGCCCACGGTGGCGCGGAACATCTCCACGTTCTGATCGGGAGAGCAGACTATGCGCGTGCCGTCCGAACGCAGTAGCTCGAATTGGGTGACGTGGCGTCCAAACGTCCCGGCGACGTGGTGATTTTTGCCGTGTACGTCGTTGGCGATCGCGCCGCCGACCGTCACGAACTTGGTCCCCGGCGTGGTGGGCAAAAACCATCCGCGCGGTACGATGACCTTTAAAATATCGGCCAGTGAGACGCCCGCCTCGCAGCGCAGCAACCCGTTTTCCTCGTCGAACGCGATCATCCGGTTCAGCGGGGCGATGTCGATCAGCGTGCCGTCTTCGTTCTGGCAGCTATCGCCATAGCTGCGCCCCAAGCCGTACGGCAAAATGGTCCCGTCGATGGCCGACAGGTCGATCTCGTCATCGCGCCAGTAGACCGGAACGACTTTCTGCCGCCGGATCTTGGGGTAGCGTCCCCAGGAGCGGTGATCACCCGCGTACCCTTTATCTACCATTCAGTTGAATCCTACTGGTTGAATCGCGCAAATGTATTTTCGCCGCGCCGATCATTAAGGCTCGTGCGGGCGAGTATGCGCGGTCATTTTAACACGCGCCTCCGATTCTGACAGCGTGCGCAAGATTGCCAGGGACGGTATGTGCACTTTCGCTCTAAAACTAATGTGTTTTTGGACGGGGCAGATCGCGCGCGCCGCCATAGAATGGTTAAGTAAAAGAGAAAGCAAGTTTATTCACAATCAATTGTCAACGAGATTCGTGGCAGCGGTATGGCGAACATCACAGAGCAAGCTCGGCTGACTATCCTTTGCGTGACCCGCGACGCGGCCCTCTCCCGGCTGGTGACGACGATCCTCAGCAGTCCAGCAGAATTTGAACTGATCAGCACGCCCGGCTTCGGGACGGCGCTGGATCAGCTCCGGCACAAGGCGGACGTGGTGCTGGTGGATGCGGTCCTGCTGCCCGACGACAGCCTGCTGCGCGAGTTCAAGGCGAAGGCGGGCAGCATCCCGGTGATCGTGCTGCTGGGCGGGCACGAAGCCGCCAGCCGCAGCAGCGCGATCGAGCACGAAGCGAACGGCGTGGTCTGGCGGGACAGCGCGGCGGCGGATCTGCGCCCGACGATCCGGCACAGCATCACGCGGCGCGGGCTGGTGGATGGCATCGCGGAGCATATCGCCGGAGCGGCGCAGGCGGCTGCGCCTGCGGGAGAAGCAGCGGACAACACGCGCATGGTGGCGCTGAAAAGCAGCCTCGCCGTCGAGCGGTTGGCCCCGGTGCTGGGGTTCGACCGGCCTTCCCTGACTTCCAAGCCGCATGCCGTGACCTTTGACGAGCGTAAATTCCTGCGCGGGCTGACGCTCTCGTCTGAAGTGCCGCTGAATGGCGGCTCGCACATCTATCGCAGCGCCTGTGCGCTGAACTGTGGGTTCCATTACTGCGGCCTATCCGCCACGGTCCGCGACGGGCACATCGTCAAGATCGAGGCGGCCAGCTTCCCCGATGCGCGCTACCAGCGCGTATGCCTGAAGGGCATCAGCCACGTGCAGATGGCGGCGCACGCCGATCGCCTCATGACGCCGCTGCGCCGGGTGGGGCCGCGCGGATCGGGCCGGTTCGAGCCGGTCAGTTGGGACGAGGTGCTGGACGCGATCGCGGCACGGATGCGCGCTCTGTCCGCCGAGTTTGGTCCTGAAAGCCTGATGTTTTTCACCGGCTCCGGCCAGCTCACCGCGCTGAACGGTTTTAACGGCGTCTATCAGCGGCTGGCGAGCCTGCTGGGGACGTCTGCCGCCGATGCAACCCAATTCGGGCTGGACAGCGCCGTGCCCAGCGGCATCGAAGACACCTTCGGGACCGGCAGCGGCTACCTCGCCAACAGCTATTCGGACCTGCCTAACTCGCGGTTGGTGCTGCTGTGGGGCACGAATCCCGTTTACAGCCGTATGAACTGGTGGCCGTTTTTTGCCGAAGCGCAGCGCGGCGGCACGCGGCTGATCACGATCGATCCGCGTTACACCGAGACGGCCAACAAGAGCGACGACTGGCTGCCGATCCAGCCCGGCACGGATCTCTATCTGGCGCTCGGCCTGCTGCGCGAGATCATCGTGCAGGACTGGATCGACCACGATTTTGTGCTGCGCCATACCGTCGCGCCGCTGTTGGTCCGGTTGGATGACGGCAGTTACCTGCGCAGCGGCGTGGGGCAGTTTATGGTGTGGGATACGGCGCGCGGTCAGGTCATGCCGCCGGATCAGTCCACAGCGCCGATGCTGGAAGGCACGGTGATGGTGCGCGGCGTGGCCTGCCGCCCCGCTTATGCCCTGCTGCGCGATATGGTGGAGCAGTACACGCCGGATGTCGTCGCCGCGAAGACGGGCGTGCCTGCGGACCGGATCACCGCACTGGCGCACGATTACGCCACGACCCGGCCCGCACGCATTTATACGCTCTACGGCGTGGATCGCTGGCACCACGGCGCGACGTTCGGGCGGCTGATCGCCACATTGGCCGCGCTGACGGGCAACGTAGGCGTGCCCGGCGGCGGCGCGGGCGTGGACGGCTTCTGCGATGGGTCGTCGTTTATCAGCACGTTCCCCACGCCCGACGGCAAGCAGTACGTCCCGGTCAATCCGGCGGCGCTCCCGGCGCAGATCCTCAGCGAGCGGCCCAACCCGATCAAAATGGTGTGGGTTGCGTTCAGCAACTGGCTGAACCAGTGGCCCGACCAGACGCGGATGCGCAGCGAGATTATCCCCAAGCTCGATCTGCTGGTGGTGACGGATACGTTTTTGACCGAAACCGCGCGCTGGGCGGATTACGTGCTGCCCGCCGCGAATATCTTCGAGCGCGAGGACATGGTCAAGGGGCCGGATCCTTACGTGCAGTACCAGCCTGCGTTTATGGCCCCGCCCGGCGAGTGCCGGTCCGACTTTGACATCGCGCGGGGCGTGGCGGCGCGGTTCGGGCTGGAGCACTGGTTTGCAGACCCACCGTCGGCCTATCTGGCGCAGATTTTGAGCGAGCAGCCCGGCGGCGCGGATCTCTCGTTTGAGACGCTGCGGCGCGAGGGGGTGCTGCTGCGCCCGCTTTCGGACGCGTACCGCGTGGCGCACGTTGAGCGGCAGTTCGCCACGTCCACGGGTCGCGCCGAGTTTTACGTCGAGCGGCTGGTCCCCTATCACCGCGCGCTGCCCGCGTACGAGCCGCCTATCGAGGCCGGGCGCGATAACAAGCTGCGCGAACGTTTCCCGTTGGTGTGCATCACCCAGCACAGTCTCTACCGCGTGCACTCGACCTTCGTCAACGCGCCGTGGCTGCGCGAGATGGAGCAGGAGCCGCACGCGCTGTTGAACCCGTCCGAAGCGGCGGCGCGTCAGGTGGAGGATAACGATCTCGTGCGGGTGTTCAACGAGCGCGGTTACGTCGTGGTGCGGACGCGCCTCGACGATTCGGTCCCGCCCGGCACGGTCTACTTCACGCAGGGCTGGCAGCCGGACGACTTCATCGCCGGGCATCCGCAAACGCTGACGCACGACCAGACGAACCCGCATAACGTGTACGGCCCGAACAGCTCGTTTTCGGACGTGCTGGTGGAGATCGTGAAAGAGCAGGCCCATGGAGCCGATTAAGCACTACGTCATGGTGATCGATCTGCGGCTGTGTATCGGCTGCGATACCTGCTCCGTGGCCTGCAAGCAGGAGAATAACCTGCCCGAAGGCGTCTGGTGGACGCGCGTGATCCGGGTGAACATGGACGGCGCGAACGGCGCGGACGACGGCCACAGCGAGCGCAAGCTCGAACACCTGCCGCTGGGCTGCCAGCACTGCGCCAACGGCCCGTGCGTCGAGGTCTGCCCGACGTCCGCGACCTATCGCACCTCGGACGGGTTGGTGATGCAGGATCCCAGCCTGTGTATCGGCTGCCGCTACTGCACCATCGTGTGCCCGTTTACGGGCGTGCGGGTTTACGCGTCCGAGCAGCCCACCTATGCGCTACCCTTCCCGACCGGCGACAATCCGATGGTGCACCGCGCCAGGACCACCGAAAAATGTACGTTCTGCACGCACCGGCTGGAACAGGGCAAGCTGCCCGCCTGCATCGACGCGTGCCCGCTGAAGGCGCGCACGTTCGGTGACCTGAACGATCCCGACAGCGAGGTGTCGCGGCTGCTGCACAAGCGCCCGCACTTCCGGTTACTGGTTGAAAAGGGGACGGAGCCATCCGTCTATTACCTGACATGAACGAAGAACTGGCTGGTTTTACGGTACCCGATCCGAAGGTGCGCGCCTTTGACATTCTGGCGCGCGTGGCGGGCTTTCGCAGCATGGTTTACGGCTGGCTGGCGCTGTCGTTTTATCCGCCCGACGAGCCGCTGGTGAGCGCCCTGGCGACCGGCACGCTTTCGGCGGAGCTGCACGCGCTGACGAGCTGGTTGGGGGCCGATCAGGCCCGGTTGCAGCCCGGCCTCGACGCGCTGGCGCAGTTCGAGGGCATGACGATGGAGGCGCTGCAAGACACGTACCAGCGCTGTTTTGGCAAGAGCGTGCGCCGCATCTCCCCGCGTGAATCGACCTACTGCTGGCGCGATGCGTCGGACGTCTTGGGCGCGCGGGAGGATCTGGCCCAGGTGCTGCGGCAGCAGTACCGGCAGTTTGGCGTCACGCCGCAGCCGGGGCAGGAGGATCACGTCGCGGTCGAGCTTGAGCTGCTGGCGTACCTGTGCGAGCGCGAGGCGACGAGCTGGAAGGCGAGCCGCGCCGAGGATGCCAAGCAGATGCGGCGCCAGCAGCGCAACTTTTTAGACGATCACCTGGGGCGCTGGCTGCCGGAATTTAGCTGGCAGTTGAGCAGCGTGGCGCGCGGATCATTTTACGCAAATCAGGCCGCATTGGCCGATACCTGGCTGGAGATGGAGTACGGGCCGGGCTACACGGCTGTAGGCGCATGACCGATCCGATCTATCTGGTGTATGGACTCGCGTTTTTCAGCCTGGGGCTGGCGTCATGGCTGGAAATGCGCGAATCGAGCGGGCTGGCCCTGGGGAGGCAGCTTCCGTGGCTGGCCGCGTTCGGCGTCACGCATGCGGCGGTCGAGTGGTGCGGGCTGTTTATGCACGGCACGCCGAACGACATCGCCATGGCGATGCCGACGGTGCGGCTGGTGCTGCTGCAAGTTTCCGCTGTGCTGTTGATCCGCTTCGGCATTGGGCTGATCGCGGAGGTCGGCCCCATGCCGGACTGGGTGACGTTCGCGCGGGCGGTGCTGTTCGTCCCGGGGACGCTGATCATCGCCTATGCGCTGGTGACGGTCACGACCGAAAGCCGCGCGAACCTGAGCGCCGAAATCTGGTCCCGCTATTTGCTGCTGCTGCCGGGGGCGCTGCTGACGATGATCGGGTTTGCGCGGCACTGGCATAAGGTGCCCTATACCGCGCTCAGCCGCGCCTATAACTGGCTGCTGGTGGCCTCGGTCGCGTTCCTGTTTTTTGCGGTGACGGCGGGCGTGATCGTGCCGGAAGGGCCGCACGGGCTGGCGCGTTGGGTCAACGATCGTGTGTTAAAGGATCTGACCCACATGCCGGTGTCGATGTGGCGCACGATTTTCGCGGCCATACTGTCCGCCGCGACGATCCGGGCGTTGGGCGTGTTCGCCGCCGAGCGCAAGCGCGAGATCGCGCAGCTTCAGCAGGAGCGGGAGCGGGCGCAGCGGGAAGCGCTGGCCGCGCAAAGCGAAGCGCGCCGCGTCGCGGAGAACTGGATCGAGGCGCTGGTACACATCAGTCGCCAGATCGCCACTCTGGAACCGCTCGACACGGTGCTGGCGAGCATCGTGGAGCGCGCGCGGGTGTTGCTGCATGCGAAAGGCGTTGCGCTGGCGCTGTGGGACGAAGATTACACCGAGCTGATCGTCAAGACGTTTGCGTCGCCGGGCGGCGTTGCGACCCCGGACGCGCGCATTAGCCAGGGGCCGATCGTCGAGGCGGCGATGCTGAAAGAGGCGACGCTGCTGCCCAACGGCGGCACCTGGCGTTGTTCGCTGCTGAAGGCGATGCTGCGCTCCGCTGTGATCGCGCCGCTGTTGTTCGAAGGCGAGACGTTAGGCGTGCTGTGGGCGGTCAGCCGCGACGACGAGACGTTCGCCCAGGCCGACGTGGACCGGATCGAGCACATGAGCGCCCAGGCGGTGATCGCCATCCAGCACGCGCTGATGGCCGGGAGGCTGCAATCATTGGCCGTGGTCGAGGAGCGCTCGCGCATCGCGCGCGAGATGCACGACGGGCTGGCGCAGCTTCTGGGCTATATGAGCCTCGAAATGCAGACGCTCGAAGCGCTGGTGCGCCAGGACGAGCCTGAGACGGTGCTGGCCGAACTGTCGCAAGTGCGCACGCAGATCAACTCGGCCCAGGCCGACGTGCGCGAGAATATTTTGAGCCTGCGCACGACGCTGGCCGGGGAAGCCGGGCTGGTCCAGTCGCTCGAAGAATACGTGGCCGAGTTTGGCATCCAGACCGGCATCAAGACCCTGTTCGTGAACGACCTGATCGATGCGCCGCGCCTGTCGTCGCTGGCCGAAACGCAGCTTGTGTGCATCGTGCAGGAGGCGCTCGCCAACGTGCGTAAGCATGCCTGCGCCAAGCAGGTGCAGCTCCGGCTGCTGGCGCGCAACGGCTGCCTGCACGCAACCGTCACCGATGACGGGGTGGGCTTCGTGCCGCGCGCGGCGCGCCGCCACTTTGGCTTACAGACCATGCGCGAGCGGTCGCAAAGCGTCGGGGGCGGGTTGACGGTCACGTCTAAGCCCGATGAAGGCACGCAGGTGGCGGTGTGGCTGCCGCGCCTGAAGCAGTGATGGATGCTATGGAAAGAGGGGATAGCTTATGTTTGCACTTCCGCTAAAGGTTCTCGTAGCCGACGATCACCGTCTTTTCCGGCAGGGCTTGATCAGCCTGATGCGGACACGCCCCGATCTTGTGCGCGTGCTGGCGGAAGCGGAAAGCGGCAGTGAAACGATCGCGCTGGCCGAGGAACTGCATCCCGACGTGGTGCTGTTGGATATCTACATGCCCGAAGGGGATGGTCTGCAAACGGCGGCGTATCTGCGCCAGAACATGCCCGACACGGCGATCATCATGCTGACGGCGTCCGAAATTGACGAGCATGTCTACCGCGCGGTGCAGTTGGGCGCGGCGGGCTACCTGTTGAAAAGCCTGGACGCCAGCGAGCTGTTCGGGCTGCTGGAAGGCGTCGCGCGCGGCGAGGTGTCGCTCACGCGGGCGATGGCGGCGCGGCTCCTGCGCGAGCTGGGGCGCACCGATCAGGGTCACATGCCCACCCCCGAGGTGTTGACCGAGCGCGAGCTGGAAGTGCTCAAGCTTGTGGCGCAGGGTGCGAGTAACCCGCAGATCGCGGACGACCTGCACATCACCATCAACACGGTGAAAGTGCACCTGCGCAATATCCTTGAGAAGCTTCAGGTCGAAAACCGGACCCAGGCCGCCGCCTACGCGGTGCAGGCCGGATTGGTATCGTAGCGGCGCGGCGTAAAAAGTTACCCGGTTGGGTGATGTGGAATTGCCACGCCCGGGAGTATGCTCATGGATGATGGCTCGATAGCGCCACATCCGCGAAGTGGAGATCGGTCGTTATGTTGGATGTATTGGAACGTTTTGGCGCAGAAAGTGATCTGCCGCGCGTCAAGGTGAACGCGGGACGCTGCCTGCACAACATCAATGTCTTCGCAACCTGCCGCGTGTGTGCCGACGAATGTCCGGTGGACGCGATTCAGGTCGCTGGCGCGGTGGCGCTCGATGCAGAGGCGTGCGTGGAGTGCGGCGCGTGCGCGCATGCCTGCCCCGTGGGGGCGTTCAGCGCGCCCGATCTCGCCGCCGCGCTGCTGCGCACCGTCTCGCGGATCCCCGACCACCGTGCGATCGAGCTGGCGTGCGCTCACCGCGCAACGGACGAGCGCAGCCCGCGCCCGGTCGATGCGATGCTGGTCGTCAGCGGTTGTCTGGCCGCGCTGGGGCCTTCGACCTATGCGGGGCTGTATGCGCTGGGCGTCGAGCACATCGACGTGTGCCTGGAGGCTTGCGACGAGTGCCCGGCCAACGCCCGCGCCACGATCGAGCGCACGCTGCAAAAAGCGCGCCTGGATCTCAGGCCGTGGGAGGCCGAGATCGACGCGTCCGCCGTGCCCGCCGAAGGCCCCGCCCGTCCGCGCCCGGTCTATGACATCGCTCACCCGCCGGTGTCGCGTAAGCGGCTGTTTCATCCGCTGGCCGAGGCTGAGGCCGATCGCATCCTGGCCGATCTGCTGGCGGAGGATACGACCGCTGCCGGGCGCAGATTCCCTGCGCCGGAGCGCGTGCGGCTGCTGAACGCGCTGCGCCTGCTGCCGCCTGCCGGGCAGGCGATGTGCCCGATGCCGCTGGCGGGTCAGGTTTTCATGAAGCACAGCATCGAGGCGGAATGCAGCGCGTGCGGGGCGTGCGAAAAAGCCTGCCCCACCGGGGCGCTGACGCTCGACGCGCACGACGATACGGGTGTGTTCCGCCTGATCCACCGGGCCTCGATCTGCGCGGGCTGCCGCGTGTGCATCGACCTGTGTGAGCGCGACGTGCTCGAACAGGCGGGCGTCCCGTTCTTCAGCGCGCTGCAAAGCGGCGCGGAAGCCGTGATCACGTCGGGGACGTTCCGGCGCTGCTCGCGCTGTGGGGCGCGTATCCCGAACGGGGATGGCAAAAACGGCCTGTGCGAGCTGTGCGACTTCCGGCGCAAGAATCCGTTTGGCTCGCGCATCCCCGAGCGTATGCGCGCGCGTTTGGAAAATCGTAGAGCGCGGGCGGTCCAGCCGCCTGCTCAGTCTGAATGAGCGGCCTGCTGCCGCAGCCACGAGGCGAGGTATTTCGAATGCCTACACTTAGCGAACTTCTCGATCGGTCAGCCGTACTGCACAACCATCTCTGCCCGCGCCAAGTGCTCGGTGTGCGCATGGGACTCTATGCCGGGACAGTGTTGGGCCTGGAGCTGCCCCAGCAGGACGAAAAACGGCTGTTCGTGTTCATGGAAACGGATGGCTGCGGCGCGGATGGCGTCTCGGTGGCGTCGGGCTGCTGGCCGGGACGCCGCACGATGCGCATGATCGATTACGGCAAAATGGCCGCGACCTTCGTGGACACCCAGACCTCGCGCGCGGTGCGGATCGTGCCGCACCCCGAATCCCGCGAGCGTGCGCTGAAGTACGGGCCGGAGGGGGAGTCGAGTTGGAAGGGACAGTTGATCGGCTACCAGATCATGCCCGCCGAGGAGATGTTCATGGTGCAGCCCGTCGAGCTTACCGTCTCGCTGGCAGCGATCATCAGCCGCCACGGAATGCGGACGGCCTGCCAGCGCTGCGGCGAGGAGATCATCAACGAGCGCGAGGTGACCGTAAACGGCGAAGTATTGTGCCGCGCTTGCGCGGGGGATGCCTATTACCGCCTTGCCGTGAGCGAAGCGGCTCAGGCTGCGTCCGCCAGGGACTGATCTTCCCGATTGCGCCAGTTAGGTCCGGGCCGCTGTGAACCACAGCGGCCTTTTTGTTTTTTTTACGTTTTTTACCCCATTTGCCTGTTATTTTTACTTCCTAGCCTGAAACATACGCCCCGTTCGCGCGTACAACTAGACGGGCGGATTCCACGGACGGAACACATTCTTGATCAGACAGGTGGGCTTCCGTAGGTTTGGCGTTAGTAACATGCCGAAGAAAGCTCATTACAATCAAGATGGCGGTAAGAGTTGCTCGCCGGGCACAAAGCGTGCCCGGTTCGGATAGGGGCCGGTATTCATGACAGGTGCACAGTTCGATCTCCAGCAGTTGGATCAGATCGACCAACTGGGGTCCGGGCCTGATGGCGCTTATACGCTGACCGTGTCACAGCGTCCGCGTGGGCTGGTCAGCCAGATCGTCACCGTCATCGTGCGTCCTGGCGAATTCTTCCATTCCCTGACGCTGCATTGGGCTTCCCGCCAATGGGTATTGATCGGGGCGCTCGTGCTCATCCTGGTGGGGCTGAGCGCCGTGAAGTACCAGACGGCGTCGCAGGCCTCGACCGGCGGCGGCGATGCCACGCTGGGCGGCGACCTGTCCGGCGCTTCCATCGATCCGTTTGGCGGTGGCGGGGGAGGTGCCTCCATCGACGGGGGCTTTGATACCGGTATCCCCTCCGGCGGCGTACCCACAGCGGGCGGCGCATCCGCCGAACCGAGCGCGACCGATCGCTGGACGTCGGCATTGATCGCGGGCAGCAACGTGCTGCTGGCGTGGTTTATTCTGGCCGTGCTGTTGGGCCTCGTGCCGCTGATGAACGGGCGCGCGCCGCGTTTCGGCAACACGCTGCAGGTGGCGGTGTGGGCTAGCGTGCCGCTCGGCCTGATGGCGGCGTTGCAAATGGTGTATTTCCTGCTGGGCGGCACTGCCGG
>NZ_DAISHJ010000074.1:0-23911 GCF_036822615.1 Aggregatilinea sp.
CCTACAAGCAGCTCCTTTTTTTGTCAGTCCATAAACCTGTACATCGGGTTAGCTGTTAGCTTACGCGCCGACCGGGGCGTTGTCAACCGCCAGCGCTTTTCCGACAATCAAGTGCAAGTATCGGACTGCGGACTGGAGCGTGACGTATGGCGGCGACCCCCGTCGAAGGCGGGATTTATTCGAGCGGCAAACAGGGTAATCGGAGGTTCAGAAGGCGCGTATCGCACGCGGCGGCTGCTGCGCTGGCGATCGTGTTGATGATCGGGACGGCGCTGGCCGCGAACGGGCACGCGGCGGACGCGGCACAGGGCAGCCCCACTCCGACGCCCGTCGTGACGGCAGCGCCGGAAGGCAGCGAGCCGCTCACGCAGACCGATCTGGTGTGGTTCACGGGCGACGTGGCGCGTCCGAACGGCATGACGTGGTTGGGCGACCTGATCTACGTGATCTGCGAGGGCGACAAGACGATCTATAAGATGTACGGCACGTCCGGCGAGACGGATACCTACATTTACGGCATTTTGGACGCCTATACGATCTATGCGGAAGAAGAAAGCGGCGGCAACGTGCTGCTGTGGGTCCCGGATTACAAGGCGGGCAAGCTGCTGCTCGTGACGGTCGGCGGGGTGGAAACGATCGCGTCGGCGCTGGCGGGACCGTGGGGCCTCGTGCCGCTGGGATCGACTTACTTCCTCGTTTCGGACTCCCTGTCCGGCACGGTGGAACTCGTGTCGCGCACGGGCGAGGTTGAAACGTTCGTGGACGGGCTGGCGCGGCCCACGGGCCTGGAATATGACGGCAGCCTGATGTATGTCGCCAACTCCGGCTCAGCCGAGCGGGCGATCGAGTGGTACGAACTCGCAGCGGTTCGTGGCGACGAGCCGCATCCCGGCGACGTGCTGGTGCGCGGACTGGATAACGTGATGGGGCTGCGGATCGGGCCGGACGGCAAGCTGTACTTTGCCTACGACGAGGGCGGGCTGGGTCTCATCGGGCGGGTGGATCCGGCGGCCTGCCAGGCGAACGGCGGCTGCGATGCCGACCAGATCGAGCGCGTGGTGGTGTCGGAACTGGATGCGCCGCTGGCCGGGCTTGCATTTTCGCCGGATGGCCGCCTGTTTTTCCACGAGCGCTACGGCGATCGCCTGTACTGGGCGGAGGTGATCGAGGAATGAGCGCCAGCGAGGCGGAATCCGGCGGCGCGCCCGGCGTCCAGACGGATTACTCGGACAGCGAGCTGAGCTATAACCGCTTCATGGAACCCGCTCTGCGCAATGCGCTGGCGTCCCTGGATCTGCCGCCGGACTCGCGCGGGGTGGACCTCGGCTGCGGGCCGGGCGGGCTGTTCGCGCTGCTCGACGACATGACGGGGCACTCGGCGCAGATCACCGGGCTGGATATCTCGGCGGGCCACCTGGAAACGGCGCGGCGCGAGATCGCGCGGCAAGATTTGGGGGCGCGCTTCGACGTGATGCAGGCCAATCTGCGCGATGCGCTGCCGTTCCCCGACGATACGTTCGACTGGGCCTGGACCGCCGACACGCTCAACTCCGCCACGGACGAAGGGCCGTTTCCCGATCCGGTCGAGGTGCTGCGCGAGGCGCGGCGCGTGGTGCGGCCCGGCGGGATCGTCGCGTGCTTCCTGACCAACCGCCTGGGCGCGATCTACCTGCCCGGCTATGCGGCGATCGAGCATCACCTGGCGACGGCGGTCAGCGTGCGCTACAACAAAAAGGACCGCGTGCATCCCTCGTTCCGCAACGAGAATCCGCTGGCGTGGTTCCAGGCGGCGGGCCTGCGCGACGTGATCCTGTCGCCGCACGTCGTGCTGTACGAGCAGCCGCTGCCGCCGCGGGTGCGCGCCTACATTCACCGCTACATCTTTGAGGCGGAATACGGCCCTGCGGAAGACCTCAAGCCCTACGCGCTCGGCGTCGGGCTGACCGAAGATGACTGGCAGACGTGGCTCGACATCTCCGATCCCGGCTCGCCGCAGTACCTGCTGGCGCAGCCCGCGTACTACTGCCTGCGCTACGCGGTGATGGCCGTCGGGCGCGTTTGAGCCGCCGGGACGGTTTTACGCGGTTTAGCAAGCGAATCGGATTCTCGTAGAAACCTCACCCCCGGCCCCTCTCCAATCTGATTGGAGAGGGGAGACAGGCAACGTCCAACGGGGTTTTGTGGGGCGGGTTTCTGACCCATAGGCATTGAACTAACGGAGCAAACGGGACCGTTTCTCCTGGCGTGAAACCAAAGCGCCAACAGCGGTAACCGTAGGGGTAGAGCTTGCTCTACCCGTTTTTTCTCTTGACGGGCGATGCTTGCATCGCCCCTACGAAGGACAGAGTCGTCTATCGCGCCGCTGAATCCTAAACTTGCTGTATATGGGGCAATTCATGAATTCCCCCTACGCAAACAGTTCCGTGTGTCTGGAAAGGCGGAGCTTGCTCCGCTCGATTTTGCTTTTGAGCTAACGGCTAATGGCTAACCGCTGTCCGCTGTATCACAGCCCCAGCATCGCGTCGGTGGGCCAGTTGGCGATGCCCAGCGCGACCAGGATCACCAGATCGAACCCCACCGCCCAAGCCCTGCTCGACCGCGAAAACAGCGCGTTCCAGTACAGCCCGACGGTCACCAGCGAGATCGCCGCCGAGGACGTCGCCAGCGAGCGCCACTGATCGAGCGGCGCGATCAGGCCCGCACCCGCCATGACGAACCCCGCCAGACACGATAACCACAGCCACGTCCCGATCGTACGGTTCAGGCCATCATCGAGAAAACGCGCCAACACGCGCGACTGCGGCGAGGTTCCGGCCTGCCAGCGCAGGCCAAGCCCGGCGAGGATGCCCATCAAGTGCCCGGCTCCGTGGCCGAGCAGCGCTATGGCGAGGATCAGGCGCAGCAGCATGGTAAACGCTCCTTGAACAGCCGACCAGCTTCCCTACTCAAAAGTATACAGGCGTAGGATGTCCCGTGCCTTGCGGCTTACCGCCGGTCAGCGGCGTATCCCTGTTGAACGGCGGCGGATCATGCGAGCAAGTGCGATTGATCAAGGTAAAACAGTCGAGATATAATAAATCGAGATGTTATCGGTAACAGGCCGAATCAATGTATCCTGGAGATACTTTTAGTCACCGAAAGGTCCCTTGAAAAATGCCTGAATATACATTTCCGGAAGTTCAAGACGCGCCGCCCGCGCCGCCCAATACGGTGTACCTCGTGGCCAGCGGGGACCTGCGTCTATCCGCCAACCAGCAGTGCTGGCCCGCGCAGGAAGCCATGGAAAAGGCTGTGATAGCTGCATTCGAGCGTGAAGGCGTGACGGTCAAGCGCGCGCACGAATACGATCCGCAGGAAAAGCACGGGTTCATTTCGTCGCAGCGCATGGGCATGGACATCTTCAAGTCGATCCCGCCCGACGCACCGCTGGTCGTGGCCGAAGCGGTCTGGCAGTACAGCCATCACGTCCTGGCCGGGCTGCGCAGCCATCGTGGGCCGATCCTCACCGTCGCCAACTGGAGCGGGCAGTGGCCGGGCCTGGTCGGGATGCTCAACCTCAACGGCAGCCTGACCAAAGCGGGCATCCCTTACAGCACGCTGTGGAGCACCGACTTCACCGACGAGTTCTTCCTGTCGGGTCTGCGCCAGTGGCTGAAGGAAGGCAAAGTCACGCAGGACGTCAGCCACGTCAAGGATCTGAACGCCGCCGCACTGCCGGAGCAGGAAGCCGCGTTGGGGCGCGCCCTGGCCGGGCAGCTCAAGCGCGAAAAGGCGATCATGGGCGTGTTCGACGAAGGCTGCATGGGCATGTATAACGCCATCGTCGAAGACGAGCTGATGAACCCGATGGGCATTTACAAGGAACGCCTCAGCCAGTCCGCACTGGTGGCCGGGATGCGCCTCGTTACGGACGAAGAAGCGCAGGCCGTGCGCCGCTGGCTGGACGAGCGCGGCTTCAAGTTCCATGTGGGCACGGACGAAGCCAGCGAACTGACCGATGCGCAGATTCATTCGCAGTGCAAGATGTACGTCGCGGCGGTCCGCATCGCGGACGCGTTCGGCTGCGCCGCCGTCGGCATCCAGTACCAGCAGGGCCTCAAGGACATGGTCCCGGCCTCGGATCTGGTCGAGGGGCTGCTGAACAATGTCGCGCGCCCGCCGGTTTACGATCCCGAAACGCGCGAAGAACTGTACGCAGGCAAGGCGCTGCCGCACTTCAACGAGGTGGACGAGGGCGCGGCGATCGACGCGCTGGTGACCAACCGCCTGTGGACCGCGATGGGCATGGATCCCGCGACCACGCTGCACGACGTGCGCTGGGGCGAGCATTATACGGGCGACGGCCTGGACGACTTCGTGTGGGTGTTCCAGATTTCCGGCGCGGCCCCGGCGTCGCACTTTGGCGGCTACCAGAACGCCTGGGGCGACCGCCAGTCCGCCATGTATTTCCCGCTGGGCGGCAGCACGCTGACCGGCGTCAGCAAGCCGGGCGAGATCGTGTGGAGCCGCGTGTACGTCATGGGCGGCGCGCTGCACGTCGATATGGGGCGCGGCACGGCGGTCGAACTGCCCGACGCGGAAACGCAGCGCCGCTGGCAGGCGACCTCCCCGCAGTGGCCGATGATGCACGCCGTGCTGCACGGCGTCACCCGCGATCAGTTCATGGGCCGCCACAAGGCGAATCACGTCCAGGTTGCGTATGCCGATTCCGCCGAGATGGCCGACAAGGCGCTGGCGGCGAAAGCGGCCATGTTCGACGCGATGGGCATCCACGTGCATCTGGCCGGAGACGTGGCGATTTAAATACGCGGCGGGGTCACCGGAGCGGATTATTGTGCGTAGGGGCGTATCGCAACGCCCCTGCGTGTTTTTAACCGTGGGGATCGTGGAACGCGCTATCGCTATTCCAGCGTCCGCGTGCTGTCGCGCACGACGAGCGTAGGATGCAGCACGCGCTGGTGCATCGGCGTATCGGGATCGTCGATCATGCTGACGAGGTATTCCACGCTCTGCTCGCCCAGCCCGCCGAAATCCTGCCGGACGGTGGTCAGCGGCGGCTCGAAGTACGCCGCTTCGGGGATGTCATCGAAGCCGACCAGCGACACGTCGTCGGGGATGCGGATACCGCGTTCGTGCAGGGCGCGCATCGCGCCGAGCGCCATCTGGTCGTTGCCCACGACCAGCGCGCTGAACGTTGCGCCCGAATCGAGCAGTTGGTGCGCCGCGTGGTAACCGTCCTCGGCGGTCCAGTTTCCCTCGTACTGGCAGACGGGTTCCAGCCCTGCCGCTTTCAACGTGGCGAGACAGCTTTCGTGCCGCGCGATCGCGCCGAACCAGTTCAGCGGTCCGCGAATTTCCGCGATGCGGCGGTGACCCAGATCGAGCAGGTGCTGCGTGGCGAGCTGGCTGCCATAGCGCTGGTCGATCACCACCGACGGGATGCGCGCGCCCAACTGCGCGTCGATCATGACGAACGGAATTCCGGCGCAGAGCGTCACCAGCTCCTCGTACGAGATGCCGAGCACGGGGGTGATCAGCACCAGCCCGTCCACAAGCTGCCCGCCGAGCTGATCCACAATGTCGAGCATGGCGCGCGGCGTCAGCGTGTCGATGTTGGCGACCGTCAGGTTATAGCCGCGCGAGCGGGCGGCACGCTCGACGTTCGCCATCATCTGCGAGGGGCCGTAATAATTCGTGCCGAACGTTACCACGCCCAACGTATAGGATCGCCGCGTGGCGAGGCTGCGCGCGACGCGATTGGGGCGGTAATCCAGCTCGCGGATGGCCGCCAGTACGCGGTGGCGCGTGTCTTTTGACACGTAGGGATGGTTGTTGATCACGCGCGAGACGGTCTGGTACGAAACGCCAGAGAGTTCGGCTACATCATGCAGCGTAATGGGCTTGGGAGTACGGCGTGGCATAGGCTTTTAGACACTGGAATAAATATTTCTGTGAACCTTCACAGAATAACATTGAGTTCTATTTGGCGTCAAGCGACTGGGGTATGGCCGAAAGAGACAGCATATAGAAGTCAATAAGATTTGGTGGGCACACCTGTGAGGACACCTCGCGCAGCCGGGGGGAATGCCGCGCCGCGCGAGGATGGATGCCGTGTGAGGGAAACCGGGTTGGGGGATCCGTTCAGTTGGCGCGCGGCGTTTCTACCGACCGGTCTTTGTTCGCCACCCACACATAGAGGCCCCCAAAGACCAGATAGGCCGCGCCCCACATCAGCCCGGCGGACAGGGTCGCAAGCTGAGTCAGCAAAGGCTCGCCCTGGGCGGCGTTGTAGCCCCCAATCACGCCCAGGCCGCACAGCACCGCGCCGCCGAGCATGGTCAGCATACCGCCTGTCCGCTCCCACCGCCACGCCAGTACGAGCGCGAGCGAGGGAACCATTTGTACGGCGCGCAGCAGGGTCAGATCGCCGGAATCGAGCGTGCGCTGCACGGCGAAGTAGAGCATATAACCGCCCCAAAAGATGCTGAAGTAGCGGGCCGACCACCGGGCGCGCGAGAGCCTATCGGCGTAGATGGAGGGCGACGGATAGAGCCTGGAGGCGTGCCAGAGGCTCGCGGGCAGGCTCGTGAGTTCGCGCAGAAAGAGGCGCGCGGCTGCCCACGATCCGGTTCGGGCAGCGTCACGCAGCGCGTCGGCGAACACCACACGCATTTCGTCCGCGAACGCCGCGCGGTAGTCCAGCGGGTATAACCGCAGCAGGTATCCGTAAAGCGCCGTGAGAATGCGTACTGTCCGGCTCATGACAACTCCTCCGCGAAACGTAACCGGGCCGCGGCTGCAACGTGTTCCATGCGTTCGGTTTCCGCCTGCAAAATGCGCTGGCCCAGATCGCTCAGGCGGTAAAGCTTGCGCGGGCGGCCCGATTCTTCCGGCTCGCCCGTGTCCAGGCGGATGACCCAGCCGTGGTCGAGCAGACGGCTGAGCGCACCGTAGAGCGTGCCCGTGCTCAAGACGACACGCCGCTGGCTCAGCGCCTCGACATCTTTCAAGATAGCGTACCCATGCCGGGGTTCGCGGGCGAGGCTGAGCAGGATAAAAAACGTCGATTCCGACAGGGGCAGGTGTTCTTGAATCGTTTCCATGCGCGATCTCCCTGATATGTCGCGGATCAATATGTCGTGTGACGATATATCGCATAACGACATAATACGGCACCTGCGCGCGGATTGTCAAGTAGTTCACAATCGCTCTGCCCGGCACGCGCCGACTCGATTGACGCTGAGCACAGGACATGATATTCTGTGAGCGTTCACAATATGCTATTTATAATGCTTTGAACAGGACATGCGTCCCTTCATCTGTATAATGTTTATTTGTACAATAACTCCTCGAATGCAGGGCCGCTGCGAGTGCGGCATGGCCCGTTCTGCGCGGTATTCCAATCCACACGATGCTCTTTTGCCGGGTCACACTCATCGGGGCGCGGCAGACCTTAAGGCGGTGCTGGCATGACCGTGATTACACGACGCGATGAAGCGCTCCGTTACACGCAGTTGTTCCGCGACCGGGATGCAAGCATGGCGATCTTCTGTACCGCCGCGCATTGGAACACCGAAGCAATCCTGCTGGCCGCGCAGCGCATCGCGGAAAAACACGGCCTCAACGAAGTGCCCCTGGCCGTCGCTATGACCTTCACCTACCCATACATGCCTCAGGCCGCCCGCATCACCTACAGCGGCGATCCGCGCGCCGGATTCATCTCCAACATGGAGCACCTCAAGGCGCTGTGCGACGGGCCGGACGCGCCCTATTCGCGCGTCGTGGTGCTGCCGCACCTCGATCACGCCGATCCCAAGCGCGATCGCTGGGCGCTGACCGAGGGCCTGCCCTACCTGGCGACGGTCATGTTCGACGCGCAGAAGTACCCGCTCGAAGACAATCTGGCGTGGACGGCGGAGTACGTGCAGACCTACGGCGATCAGGTGCTGGTCGAGGGCATCATCGAGCAGTTGAGCGTGTCCGGTGGGCGGTCGCAGGCCGTTCAGCGCGATTCGTACGTGGAAAAAGCGGTCGATTACATGGCGCGCACGGGCGTCGATCTGCTGGTGGCCGACCTGGGCACAGAGCAGCAGTCGGATGCGGTCGGCGGGGTGCGCTATCTCAAGGAGCGCGCGCAGGCGCTCACCGCCAGCCTGGGTGACGCCCGGCTGGTGCTGCACGGCACGTCGAGCCTGACGCCGGACCAGATGAACGGGCTGGCCGGGGACGGCGTGATCCGGGTGAATATGTGGACGCGCATCGTGCGCGAGGCGGGCCAATACGCCGCTCAAAAGCTGGTCGAGCGGCAGGACGCCATCGCGCGCGGTGAGTTCGAAGCTGCCGAGTCGCGCCAGTATCTGGCCGACTCAATCGAGGCCGCAGCCGATATTATGGTCGAAGTGATGGAGCTGTTGGGGTATCCGCAGTTGGGCACGTAACCAGCCTGGAGGGCGGCGCATGAGCCTGTTGGGAATCGACGTCGGGACGACCGGATGTAAAGTGTTGGCGCTGTCTGCGGATGGCACCATCCTGGCCGTAACCAGCCGCGAGTACAACGTCGTGCGACCGCAGCCCGGGTGGGCGGAACTCGACAGCCGTCACGTCTGGCAGAGCATCAAGGAGGCGATTCATGACACGGTGGCGCAGATCCCGGGTGACCCGGTACAAGCGCTTGCGGTCTCGTCGATGGGCGAGGCGATGACGCCCGTCTCGTCGAGACGCGAGATACTGGGAAACTGCATTCTGGGATTTGACAGCCGGGGCGCGGAAACGGTCCAGGCATTGGCAGCGCTCGACCCGGTCGCTTTCTACGAGCGGAGCGGCAATCTGGCGGGCGGTATTTACGGCGGTCCCAAGCTGATCTGGCTGCGGGACAACGCGCCGGACCTCTTTAACAACACTTATAAGTTCCTGGGCTGGGCCGATCTGGTGGTCTATTTGCTCGGCGGCGAGCCGGTGACCGATTACGCGCTCGCCAACCGCACGCTGTTCCTGGATATCCGGGCGGAGGCGTGGTCGCAGCCGACGCTCGATTACATCGGGATGCCGCGTGAAAAGCTGCCCGATCTGGCCCAGGCCGCAACCCCGCTCGGCACGATCGATCCCGCGCTGGCGGACGAGCTGGGCCTGCCGCGCAGCACGGTGATCGTGCTCGGCTCGCACGACCAGTGCGTGACCGCCGTCGGCGCGGGCGCGATCCGGGCGGGCATCGCCAGCTATGGCCTGGGAACCTATACCTGCATCACCCCCACCTACGACACCATCCCCGACACGAACCAGATGATCGCCTCGCGGCTGAACGTCGAACATCACGCGCTACCGGGGCTGTACGCCAGCTTTTATTACAACCTGAGCGGGGCGCTGCTGAAGTGGTTCCGCGATACGTTCGCGCCGATGGAGCGCGCGGCGGCGGATGCGGCGGGCCGGGACGTGTACGATGCGCTGCTGTCCGAGATGCCCACCGAGCCGACCGACCTGCTGGTGCTGCCGCATTTCGCGCCCACCGGCCCGCCCTATTACGACGACAACCCCTATGGCATCATCGCCGGACTGACGCTCGAAACGTCGCGCGGGACGTATATCAAGGGCCTGCTGGAAGGCATGACTTATTATTTCCGCGACGGGATCGAGCGCATGGCGCGCGCGGGCATCGTCGCCAGCGAGTACCGCGTGACGGGCGGCGGAGCGCGCTCGGACGCGTGGCTCCAGATCATCGCGGACATCATCGGGAAACCGCTGCTGCGTCCCCAGGTGACGGAAGCGTGCGCGCTGGGCGCGGCGATCCTGGCCGGGATGGGCGGCGGCGTGTATGGGTCCGCGGACGAGGCAGTCGAGCAGCTGGTGATCGTAGATCGCGTCTTCGAGCCGGACGCGCGCCGTCACGAGTTGTATACCGAGCGCTTCGAACGCTATCACGCGCTGTACCCGTTCGCGCAAACCTTACATTGAAAAGTTTTTAGTGAATAGTCGTTAGTGCTTAATTCAGGCAAAAACAGCACATTAAAGCCGGACAAAACCAGGGCGGGTTGCAAACCCGTCCCTACAAAACCCCGTTGGGCGCAGATTGTCTCACATCTCCAATCGGATTGGAGAGGGGCCGGGGGTGAGGTGCTCTCGAACCGCTGACGGCGAACGACCGTCGCGCGGTAAACTTGGGGCGCGGCTGCACTGCGTCGTCTGGCGCAAAGCAAACCGCTACCCGCTGGCTGCGAATCACTGATCGCTAAAAAGCTATTCGTTAATTGATTTAAGGAGACCAATACATATGGCAGAGCAGTATGCTGTTGGAGTGGACTTTGGAACCGAGTCGGGACGCGCGGTGGTGGTGCGCGTCAGTGACGGCGCGGAGCTGGGCAGCGCGGTGCACAAGTACGTCGATGGCGTGATCGACGAGCACCTGCCCGGCAGCGATAAGCCCCTGCCCCCCGAATGGGCGCTGCAAAACCCGGACGACTACATCGCCGTGTTCAAGAACGCGGTCCCGGCGGCGGTCAAAGCGGCGGGCATCGATCCGGCGGACGTGATCGGCATCGGCATCGACTTCACCGCCTGCACGATCCTGCCTGTCAAGGCGGACGGCACGCCGCTGATGCGCCTGCCCGAACTGCGCGACAATCCGCACGCGTGGGTCAAGCTGTGGAAGCATCACGCTGCGCAGCCCGAAGCGGACAAGATCAACGAGACGGCGCGCGAAATGGGCGAGCCGTGGCTCAACCGCTACGGCGGCAAGATCTCGTCCGAGTGGCTGTTCAGCAAGACGCTGCAAATTCTGGACGAAGCGCCGGAAGTCTACGCGGCGGCGGACCGCATCCTTGAGGCGGCGGACTGGGTCGTGTGGCAGTTGGGCGGGCAGGAAACGCGCAACGCCTGCACCGCCGGATACAAGGCCATCTACCAGGACGGCGATTATCCGCAGCGCGAGTACTTCGCGGCGCTCGATCCCCGTCTGGCGGACGTGGTGGACACCAAGCTCAAGCGCGAGCTGTCGCCGCTGGGCGGGCGCGCGGGCAACCTGACCGAAGAAGCCGCCGGATGGACCGGCCTCAAGCCCGGCATCGCGGTCGCCGTGGCGAACGTGGATGCGCACGTCACGCCGCCTGCGGCGGGCGTCGTCGGCTCCGGCGTGATGGTCATGATCATGGGCACGAGCACCTGTCACATGGTGATCGGCGACGAACTGCACGAAGTGCCCGGTATGTGCGGCGTGGTGGATGGCGGCATCGTGCCCGGCCTGTACGGCTACGAAGCCGGGCAGAGCGGCGTGGGCGACATCTTCGCGTGGTTCGTAGACAACGCCGTCCCGCCGGAGTACCACGAAGCGGCGCAGGCGAAGGGCATGGATCTGCATGCCTACCTGGAAATGGAAGCGGCCAAGCAGAAGCCCGGCGAGCACGGCCTGCTGGCGCTCGACTGGTGGAACGGCAACCGCTCCGTGCTGGTGGACGTGGACCTCAGCGGCCTGCTGATCGGCGCGACGCTGGCGACGAAGGCCCCCGACATCTATCGCGCGCTGATCGAAGCGACTGCCTTTGGCACGCGCACGATCATGGAAGCGTTCGATAGCAACGGCGTCCCGATCAACGAGGTCGTCGCGGCGGGCGGCCTGCCCGAAAAGAACAAGCTGCTGATGCAGATCTACGCCGATGTGACGGGGCGCGAGTTCAAGATCATCAAGAGCGGCCAGGGTCCGGCGGTCGGCAGCGCGATGCACGCGGCGGTTGCGGCGGGCGTGTACGAGAACATCCAGGCGGCGGCGGCCAAGATGGGCGCGCTCAAGGACGAGACGTTCAAGCCGATCCCCGAAAATCAGGCCGTGTATGACAAGCTGTATGCCGAATACGTCAAGCTGCACGACTACTTCGGGCGCGGCGAGAACGACGTGATGAAGCACCTGCGCCAGATCCGCAACGCGGCACGGGGGATCGACTGATGTTAGAAGCCCTGCGTAAAGCAGTTGCCGACCTGCACGCCGAACTGCCAGCGAACAATCTGGTTACGTGGACCAGCGGCAACATCAGCGGGCGGGACAAGGAGTCCGGGCTGGTGGTGATCAAGCCCAGCGGTCTGCGCTTCGAGCAGTTGGGGCCGGAAAACATGGTCGTGGTGGACGAAAACGCGGCCATCGTCGAGAGCAACTATAAGGCGTCCTCCGACACGGCGACGCACTGCTACATCTACCGCGAAATGCCGGAAGTCGGCGGTATCGTGCACACGCACAGCCCCTACGCGACGGCCTGGGCCGCGCTCGGCAAGGACATCCCGTGCATCCTGACGGCGATGGCCGACGAGTTCGGCGGGCCGATCCCGTGCGGCGGCTTCGCGCTCATCGGCGGCGAGGAGATCGGGCGCGAGGTCGTGCGCGTGCTGCGCGAAGGCTCCAACCCGCACTCCCCGGCGGTAATCATGCAGAATCACGGCGTGTTCACGGTCGGCCCGACGCCGCTGGAGGCGGTCAAGGCCGCGATCATGTGTGAAGACGTGGCGCGCACGGTGTTCCTGGCGTACCAGCTCGGCCAGCCCCTGCCCATCAGCGCGGACGACATCGCCAAGCTGCACAAGCGCTACACCACCGTTTACGGCCAATAGTTGTTAAATCGCGGCTGTGCAGCGGATCCGATCCCTGCGCAGCCGCTTTTTTGACCCTTAAATATTTCAATTTCATACCAAATAGAGTAGGAGCAGGGAACGATGGCGGATTCCAAACCTCAGATCGGGCTGCTCGGCATTATGCAAGAGCTTTACGACGCCATGCTGCCCGGTATCACCGAGCGCCAGGCAGCCTACGCACGGGACGTCGCGCAGCAGCTCAGCGACGTGGCAGACGTGCACTTCCCCCGTCCGGCCCGTAACCGCGCCGACATCGAGGCGATTGTGGACGAGTTCGAGCGCGGCGGCATGGACGGCATCATGGTCGTGATGCTGACCTACGGCCCTTCGATGAACGCGACGCGCGCCCTCACGCGCACGCGCCTGCCCGTGATGCTCGCCAACATCCAGCCGGAGCGCACCATCACGCCCGAATGGGACATGGGCGACATGACCTATAACCAGGGCATTCACGGCGCACAGGATCAGGCGAACCTGTTTGCGCGGGCGGATATCTCGCTGCCCGTCATCACCGGCGACTGGCACACCGAGCCGTTCAAGCGCGACTTCGAAGACTGGGCGCGCGCGGCGGCGGCGGTGTCGCTGTGGTCCCGGCTGAAGGTCGCCATCTTCGGCTATCACATGAACGGCATGGGCGACACGCGCGTGGACGCGGCGGACATGCTGCGCGAGTTGGGGCCGCAGATCGACTACCTCTCGCCCGGCGAGCTGTACCGCGCGATGCAGGCCGTCTCCGACGGTGACCTGCAGGCGTTGATCGAGTCCGAGAACGCGCAGTTCGACGTCGATCCCCGCCTGAGCACCAGCCAACGCGAGGAATCGGCGCGCTTCCAGTTGGGCATCAAGCGCATTCTGGACGAGGGCGGCTATCTGGCCTATTCGACGCACTTCGGCTCGATTGGCGACGACGGGCGCTTCAACTTCCTGCCGCTGGCCGCTGCCTCGTCGCTGATGGCGGAGGGCTACGGCTTCGGCGCGGAAGGCGATCCGTGCAGCGCGGCGCTGGTCGCGGCGGGGCACGTCCTGGCCGGGACCGCGAACTTCACCGAAATGTACGCGATGGACTTCTACCGCGACTCGATCCTGATGAGCCACATGGGCGAAGGCAACTGGAAGATCGCGCGCAGCGACCGTAAAGTGCGCCTGATCGACCGCCCGCTCGGCATCGGCGCGCTGGACAACCCGCCCACGTTCCTGTTCCAGATGCGGCCCGGCGCGGCGACCATCGCCTCGCTGGCTCCGATGGGCGGCAGCGAGTTCCGGCTGATCGTATCCGAGGGCGAGATCCTCGACACGGAGGAAATGCCCAAGCTCGAAATGCCCTACGGCCACTTCCGGCCCGACAGCGGCGTGCGCGAGTGCATGAACGGCTGGCTGCGCGCGGGTGGCACGCACCATCAGGTGATGAATATGGGGCGGCACGCGGAGCGGTGGGCCTTGTTCTGCGAGCTGCTGGACATCGAACTGTTCGAGGTGTAGGGGCATTCAACATGGGGCAATTGCCCCGACGTGAAATGACGGACACCGGGGCGGATCGCAATACGCCCCTACCATACCTAGATGATATGTATTCCAGAAACGTCACAGCGCCCGCCGGATCGATCCGGCGGGCGCTGCATGTCCACCCCGTAGGCCCGGCCTACGCGCTTACATCTCCGGCACGGTCGGCTCACCGTTGTCGATTTCCGGCTGACCCTCGACCGGGTCGGTCCAGGTGTCGCCCGCGATATACGCGTCCAGGTTTTCCAGATCCACGACCGTGGACGGCGTGAGCAGGATGTACGGCACGTTTTCGCCGTTCAGGATCTTGTTCTGCTGCACGATGACGGTTTCGCCCATGCGCTTCGGGTAGACGCCCAAGGTCGCGGTGACCGTACCTTCGCGGATCAGGTCGAGCGTGACGTCGTTACCGTCGATGCCGACCGAGAAGATGTCTTCGCCGACGGTCAGGCCAAGCTGCTGGGCGGCCAGCGCCGCACCGATCGCCATCTCGTCGCTGTTGCCGAAGAACACGTCGATGTCGGGGTTCTGCTGGAGCGCGGTGGTCGCCAATTGCAGCGCCTTCTCGCGTTCCCACTCCGCCGTCTGCTCGCCCACCACTTCGACGTTCGGGCAGTTCTGTTCCAGCCCGTACTTGAAGCCGCCCGTGCGGCGGTTGGCGTGGAAGCCGGGGATGCCGGTCAGGATGAAGACCTTGCCGGTCGCTTCGGCCACGTCAACGCCCTGCTTACCGGCCAGCAGTCCACAGGTGTACGCCGCGAGGTTCGACGCGCCGCCCCACTGGTCGTAGCCGATGTATTCGACCACGTCGCCTTCCGCGATCGGGGTGATCATGTTGTGCATGGTGACGGGGATGCCCGCTTCGTTCGCCACGCGCACGCCCGCGATCATCGCGTCGGCGTTGATCGGGTTCACACCCAGGATATCCACGCCCTGCTGCACGACCTGCTCCACGATGGCGACCTGCGCCTCGAAGTCGGTTTCGCGCTCCGGTGACTGCGTGATGATCTCCCAGCCATATTCACCGGCCTTCTCGACCGCGCCGTCCTGCACGGCCACGTGGAACGGGCTGACCAGCGCCGGCGGAATCACTGCCGTGGTCGCGCCTTCGTAGATCGTCGCCTCGGCCTCGCCGCCCATGTCGCCTTCCGGCACGGTCGGCTCGCCGTTATCCACTTCCGGCTGGCCCTCGACCGGGTCGGTCCAGGTGTCGCCCGCGATGTACGCGTCCAGGTTTTCCAGATCCACGACCGTGGACGGCGTGAGCAGGATGTACGGCACGTTTTCGCCGTTCAGGATCTTGTTCTGCTGCACGATGACGGTTTCGCCCATGCGCTTCGGGTAGACGCCCAAGGTCGCGGTGACCGTACCTTCGCGGATCAGGTCGAGCGTGACGTCGTTACCGTCGATGCCGACCGAGAAGATGTCTTCGCCGACGGTCAGGCCAAGCTGCTGGGCGGCCAGCGCCGCACCGATCGCCATCTCGTCGCTGTTGCCGAAGAACACGTCGATGTCGGGGTTCTGCTGGAGCGCGGTGGTCGCCAATTGCAGCGCCTTCTCGCGTTCCCACTCCGCCGTCTGCTCGCCCACCACTTCGACGTTCGGGCAGTTCTGTTCCAGCCCGTACTTGAAGCCGCCCGTGCGGCGGTTGGCGTGGAAGCCGGGGATGCCGGTCAGGATGAAGACCTTGCCGGTCGCTTCGGCCACGTCAACGCCCTGCTTACCGGCCAGCAGTCCACAGGTGTACGCCGCGAGGTTCGATGCGCCGCCCCACTGGTCGTAGCCGATGTACTCCACCACGTCGCCTTCCGCGATCGGGGTGATCATGTTGTGCATGGTGACGGGAATACCCGCTTCGTTCGCCACGCGCACACCTGCGATCATCGCGTCGGCGTTGATCGGGTTCACGCCCAGGATATCGACGCCCTGCTGCACGACCTGCTCCACGATGGCGACCTGCGCCTCGAAGTCGGTCTCGCGCTCCGGCGACTGTGTGATGATGTTCCAGCCGAGTTCTTCCGCCTTCTCGACCGCGCCGTCCTGTACGGCGACGTGGAACGGGCTGACCAGCGCCGGGGGAATGACGGCGGTCGTGACGGTTTCGTCGTCCTGAGCGGTGGCGGCGGCCATCGGCAGCAGGCCGACGACCAGCACGGCGATCAGGAAAAAGGTCAATTTCTTAGACATGCCTCAACCTCCAAAATAGTCTGCGTTTGAAAGGGTGCGATTTAACTTGAGAACGGGACATTGACCCCGACGCTGTCCTCCTTTCGCTGCGGCTTCGTCAGGGAGGGCACAGGCAAAAACGCCTGAAACTTAGCTGCGGAAGCGCTTGCGCAGCGCGTCGATGGCGACCGCGCCGACGATGATTCCGCCCACCACCACGCGGTGCCACATCGACGGCACGTTGTAGAGCACCAGCGCGTTGCGCACCACGGACATCAGCACCGCGCCGACCAGCGTGCCCCATACCCCGCCGACGCCGCCCATCAGGCTCGTGCCGCCGATGACCGCCGCCGCCACGCCGTCGAGCGTGTACGTCTCGCCGTTGGTGTAGTTGCCGCTGTCCAGCCGCACGGCCAGGATCACCCCGGCCATCGCCGCCAGGAACGCGCTCAGGCTGTAGATCGCGATCAGGTAGCGATCGACCTTGATGCCCGACAGGCGCGTGGCCGTCTCGTTGCCGCCAATGGCGTAGGCGTAGCGGCCCAGCTTGGTGTAGCGCAGCACCAGCCACGCGGTGATGTACACAAGCAGCATGATGATCGCGGGCATCGGCAGCGGCAGCTCGACGCCCAGCACCTCCGGCCTGATCTGGATCATCCAGCGCAGGTCGCGGGGGAGCTGCTGCACCGGGGCCGCGTTCGAGAGCACCAGCGCCAGCCCTTGCAGGATGCTCAGGCTGCCCAGCGTGACGATGAACGGCGTGATGCGCAGCTTGGTGATGATCACGCCTTGCAGCGTGCCGTACAGCGTGCCGAACGCCAGCGCGATCGGGATCGCCACCCACGGGCTGAGCTGCGGCGACATCTGCTCCGGAAAGGCCAGCCCGCGCACGGTCATCAGCCCGGCGACGACCACGCCGGAGAACGCGACCATCGAGCCGAGCGACAGGTCGATCCCGGCAGTCAGGATCACGAACGTCTGCCCGCAGGCGACGATGCCCACCAGCGCGGCGTCGAGCGCGATCAGGCGCATGTTGAACCATGTGCCGAAGACCTCGTTGTCGAACGACAGCGCGGCCATCAGCACGATCAGGACCAGCAGCACGCCAGCCTCGTCGATGATCTTCCAGAACGGGATGCGTCCCAGGATCGAAGCGCCGCCCATGCGTGTCACTTTACTGCTGGGGCTTTCGGATACCGTGTTACTCATGTGCTGCGTCTCCACCGGTTGCAAGGGCCATAATGTTTTCTTGGGAAATGTCCGATCGGTCGAGCATGCCGGAGATCCGGCCCTCGAACATCACCAGCACGCGGTCGCTCATGCCGATCACCTCCGGCAGTTCGGAGCTGATCATGAGGATGGCGACGCCTTCCTTCGCCAGCCGCGTCATGAGCGTGTAGATCTCGACCTTCGCGCCTACGTCGATGCCGCGCGTCGGCTCGTCGAAGATCAGCACACGCGGGCTGGTCGCCAGCCACTTCGACAGCACGACCTTTTGCTGGTTGCCGCCGGACAGGTATTTCGCCTGCTGCGCGAGGCTGGGCGTGCGGATGTTGAGGTCGTGCACGAAGCGCCCCGCGATCTCCCGCTCCTGCCGGACGTTCAGCAGCGGCGTGGACGTGATGCGCCCCAGGATCGGCAGCGTGATGTTGTTGCGTACGCTCATACCCAGCACCAGCCCCTGCTCTTTGCGATCTTCGGTCAGCAGGCCGATGCCCAGATCCACCGCGTCGGACGGGCCGTGAATCTTGACGGGCTTACCGTCGAGGATGATACGCCCCGCGTCGATCGAATCCGCGCCAAACAGGGCGCGCGCCAGTTCCGTCCGCCCGGAGCCGACCAGCCCCGCGATGCCCAGGATCTCGCCGCCGTAGGCCGCGAAGCTGATGTCGTGCAGGATGCCTTTGCGGCTGAGACCCTCGACGCGCAGCACTTCGTCGCGCCGCTCGATGTCCACTTTGGGGAACTGGTCGCTGAGGTTGCGGCCTACCATCATGCGGATCAGGTCGTCCACCGTCACCCCGCTGACCGGCAGCGTATTGATGCGCTGGCCGTCGCGCAGGACCGTCACGCGGTCCCCGATGCGATGCACTTCGTCGAGGTGGTGGCTGATATACACGATGCCCACGCCGCGCGCTTTCAACTGGCGGATCACGCTGAACAGGTCTTCGATCTCGTGCTGGCTCAGCGCCGAGGTCGGCTCGTCCATGATGATCAGATCGGCGCGGCGGTGCAGCGCCTTGGCGACCTCCACAAGCTGCTGCTTGGCGACGCCCAGGTCGCGCACGGTGGTGCGCGGGTTGACGTCGAGGTTCAACTGGCGCAGCGCGACGCGCGCCTGTCGGTGCATGGCGGGCCAGTTGAGCACGGGCAGCCCGCGCAGGCTGATCTCGTCGCCCAGGAAGATGTTCTGCGTGATCGAGAGGTAGGGGACCAGCGCAAACTCCTGGTAAATCGTGGCGACGCCGTGATCTTGCGCCTGGCGCGGGTTGCTGAACGCGACCTCGCGCCCGTTCAGGCGAATCATGCCTGCGTCGGGCGTATACACGCCGGAGAGGATCTTCATCAGCGTGGACTTGCCCGCGCCGTTTTCGCCCAGCAGCACGTGCACTTCGCCGGGATGCAGGTCGAAGTCCACGTCTTGCAGCGCCTTGACACCGGGGAACGATTTGAAGATGCCGCGCATTTCCAGCAGCATCGACCCGGCATCGCTCTGAGATTGTTCGATCTCGTCTATGGATGCTTGCATAGGGTTTGTCCTGAATAAGTGCCTGAACAATAAAGGGGCCGCGTGCCGGGGGACGGCGCGGCGGCAAAAGCGGATCTTTTAGAATGGCCCGAAAAGTGACCTGAAATCAGCGTAGTCTACGTCAATGGAGGGCGTCAACGGCGGGAGCGCAGGCTTTGTGCAAGGGTGAAAAGGGAGGCGTTCGGGCGGTGCAAGCGCAGTGCAAATTACGCCTGCACCGGCTCCTCATCGGCAACTTCGCGGTGCACGATGTCGTGCGTGACGGTTTCCAGCGCGTCTTTGAGCGTGTAAAAATACTGGCGGCGGCTGACGCTCATTTTTTCGGTGATTTCCTCCACCGACAGGTTCTGCACGTAGGTGGTGTGCAGCACCTCGTAGCGCCGCCGGTCGCGGGCACGGTCGCCGGTTTCGCGGGCGCGCACGATCTCGATCGCGTCCAGCAGAATCTGCTGCACGGCGCGCCCCCGCTCCGCCGGGTGCGTGTCGGTCCCGTTTTCCGAGGCGTAGATCCAGCCCGTCAGCGCGCACTTGCCCAGGTACACCTCGTCCCACAGGTGACGGTAGGCTTCGCGTGCGTGGCGCAGGAACCAGCCGCTGTCCAGCAGCCACGCGTCTTCGAGCGGCCCGGCGATGCTGCGCGTCAGGTGCCTCACCTGCTCGGCGGTCGCGGCACTGAAGATGCTCGCGTAGGGGCTTTGCAGCTCCAGCACGCCGACTACCCGCCCGATGTTAACGATAGGCACGGCCAGCGCCGACTGCAAATCGGGCTTGATCGGCTCGATGATCAGCGTCTCCTGATCTTGCAGGTTATCCACCCACAGCGGCGCGTGGCTGCGCAGCACCCGCCGCGCGAGATGATTCTGCTCGTTGATGATGGTGCGGTCGCTGGCGTCGATGCCCTGCTCGATCACGTCGCCGGTTTCGCGGTCCACCATGTACAGCCGGATATGCTCGCAGGCCAGATGCTCTTTGATCGTCTGGTGGACGTTGGTCAGCATCTGCGCCAGATACGACTCGTGATCGATCGGGCGATCCATGCGTACGGCGGGCACGTCGTCGCGCGCGCGGCGGCGCTCCACGTCGGCCAGCGCCGCGACCAGGATCAACGCGCCGATGACGACCGTGCTCCACAGCGGCGAGACGTTCAGCACGCCCAGCCCGGTATCGACCATCGTCAGCAGCAGCACGCCCAGCAGCGATCCCCACGCGCTGCCGGTTCCGCCGCGCAGGCTCGCCCCGCCGATGACCACCGCCGCGATCGAGATCAGCGGGTAGTTTTCCCCGATCGTGTACGCGCCGCTTTCCAGCCGGGTGAGCAGCAGCAGCCCCGCCAGCCCGGCCAGCAGGCTGCTGAGCATATACACCTGTGTTTTGTAGCGCTGCACGTTGACGCCGGACATGCGCGCGACCGTCTCGTTGCTGCCGATGGCGATCGCGTAGCGGCCCAGCTTGGTGTTGCTCATGATGTACGCCAGCCCCACGAACACCAGCAGCATCAGCACGATCGGGACCGGGCGCGGCGACGGCGCGACGCGCCACATCCAGTTGAAGCGGCTGTGGTCGATGGGGATCGGCGCAGCGTTGCTGGACACGAGCGCCAGCCCTTTGATCAGGCTCAGAGTGCTGAAGGTGACGATGAACGGCGACAGATCGCGGCGGCTGATCAGGAAGCCCTGGCCCCAGCCGATGATCCCGGCGAGCGCCAGCGCCAGTACGAAAGCCGGGACGGGCGGCAGGACGACGCTGTAATCGGGTGACATCAGCAGCGCGGCCACGATGCTGGTCAGCCCGGCGACCGACCCGACCGACAGATCGATGCCGCCGGTGATGATGACCAGCGTTTGCCCCGCCACGACCACACCCAGCGGCGCGGTGCGCAGGAAGATCAGCAGCACGTTGGTCGAGCTGGTGAAGTGCCGCGACGAGATCGAAAACACCAGGATCAGCAGCACGAACACGGCCAGCAGCGCGTTGTTGCTCAACGTGTCACGCAGTGAAATCTGCTTGAGGGAGAACCGGTCAGGCATCGGGCGTCTCCCCCATGGCGTAGGCCAGCACGGTCGATTCGCTCGCCTCGCCGCGCGCCAACCGGGCCACGATCTGCCCGTCGCGCAGCACGATCAGCCGGTCGCACATGCCCAGCACTTCGGAAATGTCCGCGCTGACCATGACGATGCCCAGCCCGTTCTCGACCAGATCGTTCATCAGCCGGTAGATCTCGACCTTCGCGCCGATGTCCACGCCCTGCGTCGGTTCGTCGCAGAGCAAGATGCGCGGCCCGGTCGCCAGCCACTTGGAGATCACGATCTTCTGCTGCGTGCCGCCGGACAGGTAGCGCGTCTGGAAGTCGGGATGCGGCGTGCTGATGCGCAGCTCGCGGATGAAATAGTCGGTCAGCTCCGCCTCGTGCTGGTGGTCGATCAACAGGCCGGGCGGATCGTGTTCGAGCGAGGCGAGGGTAATGTTTTCCCCGATGCCCATTTCCAGCACCAGCCCTTCGCGCTGGCGATCCTCGGTCAGCAGGCCGATGCCGTGCGCGATGGCGTCCTGCGGGGAATGGATCTGGGCCAGGCGGCGATCCACGTAAAAGTGTCCCTCGTCCACGGGGATGATGCCGAAGATCGCGCGCAGCAGCGCCGTCCGCCCGGAGCCGACCAGCCCCGTGATGCCCAGGATCTCGCCGCCGTACAGCGCGAAGTCGATGTCCTCGAACGCGCCGTAGCGCGTCAGGCCCTGCACGCGCAGCAGCTCGTCGCCCTGGTGCATGTGGCGCGGCGGGAAACGCTGCGCCAGCCGGTGACCGAGCATCAGCGCGGCCAGCGTTTCGAGCGAGGTGCTCGCTACGTCCACCGTCGCTACGACCTCGCCGTCGCGCAGGATCGTCGCGCGGTCGCAGATCTGCTTGACCTCTTCGAGCCGGTGGCTGATGAAGATGATCGTCACGCCTTCGCGCTTGAGCGCCCGCACCACGGCGAACAGGTCACGCGCTTCGAACTCGGTCAGGCGCGTGGTCGGCTCGTCCATGACGATCAGCTTGGCGTTCTGGTGCAGCGCCTTGACCACCTGCACCATCTGCTGCTGCGCCACGGACAGGTTGCCAACCGTCGCATCCGGCGAGATCGACGTGCCCAACCGCTCCAACAGGTCGCGCGTGCGCTGGTGCATGCCCTTCCAGTCGATGACGGGCAGCCCGTGCTGTTCCGGCTCGCTGCCCAGGAACACGTTTTCCGCCACGCTGAGTTCCGGCAGCAGGTTGAACTCCTGGTAGAGCACGCCGATCCCGGCCTTTTGCGCGTCGTGCGGCGCGGCGAACTGGCACGGCTCGCCGAACAGCCGGATCTCGCCCGACGTGGGGGGATAGACGCCCGCGATGATCTTGGTCAGGGTGGATTTACCCGCGCCGTTTTCGCCCAGCAGGGCGTGCACTTCGCCCACGTGCAGCGCGAGCGTCACGTCTTGCAGCGCGAGGACGCCGGGGAACTGCTTGCTGACGTGCTGTAGGTCGAGGATTACGGCGGTGTTGGTGCTCACCCGTCGGCTCCTGCTGTCAAACTAAACCACAACTGTTTTGTAGTATTTTTAAGTGCTACCGTCTATTGTGCCATAAAAACGCGCTGGAACAATTCAGTGGGTTTTCGCCCGCGCCTTTTCCAAAAGGCGCGCGGGGTGTGGGGCAGCGCCCCACGGTCTGCGCCAGACAAAAACTATGCCGGACAGATAGATGCCCGGCATAGTGATGTTAGGAGGGTGTGCGCTTCCGGCTAGACCGGCGCGGAGTCGTTCGGCTCGACCTGGCTCGACCCGTACTTATCGAGGATATAGTCGTTGAAGTACGCGGTCATCGCGTTTTTCTCAGCCGAGCGCATGAAGTCCTCATAGACTGCGATGGGCACATCGTTGTAAAGCATGATTCGCCCGTCGCGCAGCTCAACCTCCATCAAGCATTCTTCCGAATCGTACCCGACGGAGTGGAACGTATCCGACGTTACGGTTACACGATTCATGGTTCACGTCCTCTCACTGCGTCCGGTCAGAAACCCGGCGCTTACATGGATTTCTTCTGCCCGGTCTCGATCTTCACGTTCTTGAACTCGACTTCCACCTGCTCGGCGTAACGCTTGCCGTTCTTGCTGTCGTGCCGCATGAACGTCGGCGGATCGATCCGCACGCGCAGGGTGTACCTGCCGTCGCCGGGCACTTCCCAGTTGCGGCCATAGTGATAGAGCCACGGATGCCACAGGAACGGCTGCTGGTGCGTTGCGACCGTGTTGCCGTCCGGGTCGATGAGCGTGGCGAACACGTTCAGGCCGGGGATGAAGCGGTTGTCGGCGGCGTCGCGCACGGACACCTCGACGTGTACGTTCTCCGAGGTTAGCTCCTGCCATTTGAGCTTACCATCCTTCAGCGCGTACATGCCCTCGGCGTGTTCGACCGCATAGGCGACGATGTACTCGCCCGCGGGCTGTTCGCCGCCATCGTGAGCTTCTTCATTTGCCATGTGCTTCAGCGTCATCTGGTAAGCGTCGCCCTGCTTGCGGGCCATATCGAGCTGCTTTTCGTTCGCTTCGTCGCTTTTGAGCATCGGGGGCTTATGAGCGGTTGCTGCGTGAGACATTGGGTAACCTTTCCTTACATTACGGTATCTGCGCACGGAGGTGCGCATTGAAGTCATCGACTATGCCCTAATACTACCCGTGCACGCGGCGCAGAACATGAGGGAGACAGGTGATCCCGCCTTAGGTCAGGTGGGGGAATTTGGCGTGGGACAGGCGGGTAGGGCCTCCATTTGAGATCAATTTAAAATTGGTTAAGAATTCGGGGTTGACGAGGGGGAATGAGGGAGTATAATGCACCGCGTGGTTGGCACTGCCGGAGCGTGAGCGGCACCCA
>NZ_DAISHJ010000075.1:0-14241 GCF_036822615.1 Aggregatilinea sp.
CCCCTTGTATGATAGAAAGCAAGGAAGAAGAGTGAAGGGAGTCCGCCCAGGGAGACATTGAACGGACCTCTAAAGGCGAGGACCTTGGTGGAGAGATGAATGCCCCTGGGAAAACCCGGTCAAGACTTCGGACGGTACCTGAAGCGGCGTGAATGACGAAGCGCAGAGCTTGGATGAGGCAAGGCTGGAGCGAGGACCGGACGGACGAAGCAGGAGGGTGAGATGGAACAGGCAGCGGCAGTCGTAGGGATCGATGTATCCAAAGCGACGCTGGACGTGGCGTTGGTGCAAGGGGGGAAGAACGCGGAAGTGAGGCAGTACGCCAACGACGCGGCGGGGGTGAAGGCGCTGGCGACGTGGCTGAAGCAGCGGCGAGCGAGGGAGGCGCATGTGTGCCTGGAAGCGACAGGGACCTATGGGGATGCGGTCGCGTTGGCGCTGTACCAGGCGGGTTACCGGGTGAGCGTGGTCAATCCGGCGCGGATCAAGGGGTACGGGCAGAGCCAGCTGAAACGCAACAAGACAGACCGGCTGGATGCGGTCTTGATTGCCGACTTTTGTCGCACCCAACAGCCTGAGTTGTGGACGCCGCCCGACCCGGTGTGGCTGGAACTGCGGGCCATGGCGCGGCATCTGGTGGACCTGAAGAGCATGCGCCAACAGGAGAAGAACCGGCTGGGCGTGGAGACCTCGACAAAGGTGCAGGAGGTGTTGGAGGCACACATCACCTTTATCGACCACCAAATCGAGGACCTTGAGCAGGACATCCAGCGGTTCATCGACCAGCATCCCGACCTCAAGCGAGACCGTGAGCTGTTGGTGAGCATTCCCGGCTTGTCCGACCTGAGCGCCAGCCTGCTATTGGCCGAAGTCCCTGACCTGCGTGCGTTTGGCTCCGCTCGCCAACTCGTGGCGTTTGCCGGTCTCAACCCGCAGCAGCGCACCTCGGGCTCCTCGGTGCGGGGACAAACCCCGTTGTCCAAGATGGGCAGCCCTACGTTGCGGCGCGTGCTTTACATGCCCGCCTTAGCCGCGCAGCGCTTCAACCCGATCCTGGCGCCGTGGGCCGCTCAGCTCAAAGCTCGCGGCAAGTCCAAAATGGAGACCCTGGGGGCAGTGATGCGCAAATTGCTCGTCCTGGCCTACGGCGTGCTGAAGTCGGGGCAGCCTTTCGATCCAGCGTTTTCAACGGCTGCTCCTTGATTTTTAACACGGTATCTCTCCATTCGGAGATGGCGAGGGGAAAAGGGGAGCCAAGCCCGCCACTATTACGCACAAAAAAAGCCCCCGGCGCGTGCCAGGGGCTTTTAGAGTCTCGTGCGGATGTGGGAGCGCGGATCAGCCCACAGCGGCAACGGGGCAGATCCGTCGCGCGAACCTGTACGGGCAAGTTGCCAGAGAAATCATTCCAATATACCAGACCCGTATGTATTCTAGCGGAGTCCCAATAAAATTATCTTTTTGTTGTATTTGAAAGTGAAACTGAAAGATTATATAAAGATGCATTTAATCGATATTCAAGGCCCTTTAGAGTGTCGTTGAGAGTGGAAAATCCAGCCATAAGCAGCTTATTCGTCTTTCGTTGTTCATAGATAGTCGCGAAATTTATATTTGTTTGACCTTTGCGAACGATAGCCGACATTCTTTCAACCGTTCTTCTTGCCTCCGGTAGATCCTTAACACTAAACTGAAACGTTGGTGGCATACCACTAAATTGTGAAACGTCGCGTGTATATGTTTCAGCGTTTCGATTCAATTTGTCAATATAATCTTTATATTTCGCTAACCAGTATGCAGCATCTTCAACAGCATCCCAAAAAGGAGCAAACGCTCCTGCACTAAATTCACGCTCAGCCGTGGAAAGAGACCCCCCTGCCCTTGATAGAACGGAGGGCAATTTACTCACAATCTCATTTGAGTCAGCAACAGTGACAGTAAGAGCGTTGTATAGTCGTTGTTGCTGCTGTTCCTGATAACGACGCGTCTCTTCTGCGCGTCGACGTAGCTCGTCCTCCCGTTGGCGATCTTCCTCCGCACGTCGACGCGCCTCGTTATCCTGTCGGCGAACTTCCTCCGCACGTTGCCGTCTCATTTGCGCTTGCCGATCTAGGTATAAATATGTGATAAACCCGACAACTACTAAGATAGCAACTATAATTACTATATCCATATACATATGCTCCAGGCTTCTAATCTTTCTTTATTAGTTATTATACAGCATTTCTTTGCTTAGATCCGAGTTCTTTATAAAGCCAGAAAGTTGCCAGATCTTTCGTACACTCTTAAGCTCTACTGAATGCGAGAAGCCAACTAGAGATATTTCTTGAATGAAAGCAAACAGCTAATCACCGCTGGTTTTCTTCAGATAGCACTCAAATATCAGACACCTAACGCAAAAAAGCCCCCGGCGCGTGCCGAGGGCTTTTGGTTGCCGGGAAACTCCGCGCGATCAGTCCGCGGCGGCGACCGGCATATCCGTCGCGGGAACCGAGGCCGGGGCCGTCTGCGCGACCGGCTGCGCCGCACGCTCGGCGGCCAGCACATGCTCCAGCGCGGCGATGCCCACTTCGCACATGCTCAGGTCAGGCTCGCGCGTGGTCAAATGCTGCAGGGCCAGATTCGGCTTGGTGATCAGGCGGACAATCGGGTTATCCAGGTGCTTGGCCGTGAACCGGATGAACTCGTAGGCGATGCCCGCGATCGGGAAAATCAGGCCGATGCGCGACAGCAGCAGCAAGAAAATGTTGCTGGGACGCCCGGTAATCATGTGGATGATCACGGACAGGACCACCAGCGTCAGCAGGAAAGCCGTACCGCAGCGCGGGTGCTCGATCGGGTACGTGTTGACCGTCTCCGGCGTCAGTTCCGCCCCGGCTTCGTAGGCGTTGATCGTCTTGTGCTCCGCGCCGTGATAGCCGAACAGCCGCTTGACGTCGTTCATCTGACCGATGCCCCAGATGTACCCGACCAGCAGCGACAGTTTGATCAGCCCTTCGACCGCGTCGGCCAGCAGGCGGCTGTCCATGCCGGTCGCCTCGCGCACGCCCGCCGACAGCGCGGCTGGCAACACGAAAAACAGCCCGATGCCCATGCTCAGCGAGACGACGACGAGGCCCATCCCGGCGGCGCTCTCCATCGAAAAATCGACGTCTTCTTCTTCCGACAGGGCCACGTCCGACGACCACAGCAGCGCGCGCGTGCCCAGGCCAAGCGAATCCCACAGCGTGACCAGTCCGCGCACGAACGGCCAGCGCGCGATGCGACCCCGGTAGAGCGTGGCGTTGAGCGGAATCTCCTTGACTTCGATGCCGCCCTGCACTTCGGTCGTTTCGATCGCGCCGCTGTACGGCCCGACGATGCGCACGCCCGCGACCAGCACCGCGTTTCCGGCGACGGTCGCGGCGCACGGCCCCGACGTTTCGGCCAACTCGGCGCTGATCTGCTTATGATTGGGTTTGCGGGCGGCGACGGCGGCGATATAGCGCCCGCGCATCATCACGCCCTCGATTACCGCCTGGCCCCCGTACGAAAACTGTAACGGCTTCTGCTCTGCCATCGCTCGCTCTACTCCTCGTTCCGACGTTGGGTGTCGCCTTGCGACCGCCCCATTGTGCCGCGTCCGTTCCCGGCATGCAAGTGACCCGCTTTTTTCGGCGGTCAGGAGTCGGGAAAAGCAAAGGCGACCTCACCCCCGGCCCCTCTCCAATCAAGTTGGGAGGGGAGACAAGCGAATCTCCGGTGATTTTCGTAGGGGCGGGTTTGCAACCCGCCCTGGTTTTACGTTCCCAGTTTTAAGATCAAACAACTCACATGCGGTGCGGTTAGCTTCGCTGCGCGGCGCGATTGGCGTAGGTGGTCATGCCCATGACCGCCAGCAGCAGCACGCCCACGACCCCGTAGGCCGCCTGAATCCCGGCCTGGTCCGCGACCGCGCCGAGGATCTGCGGGCCGCCGAAGATCGCCACACCCGCGCCCGCCATCACGCGCCCGCTGGCCTCGTCGGAGTGGTCCGCACCGACGCCGACCGCCAGGGACATCAGCAGCGGGAACAGGTTGCACACGCCCAGCCCGGCCACGAACAGCCCGGCGACCATCACCACGTTGGCGGGCGCAATCCAGAACGCCAGGAAGCCCGCCAGCGTGATGCCGATGGCGATCCGCAGCAGGCGGTTCGGCTCGATCCGGCGCGACAGGCGGCTGGCCCCGAAGCGCCCGGTCACCATCGCCAGGAAGTAGAGCGACATTAGCATCGACGCGTCCGCGCGGCGCAGCCCGCCCACGGAGGTCATGTAATCCGCGCCCCACACCACGAACGACCACTCGATCGCCACGCCGATCACCAGCGTCGCCCAGTAGATCCAGAACAGGCGCGGCAGCGTGCCCCGCCGCGACCGCTTGACGGGCGGAACCGTCTCTTCGGCGGGCACAGGCATCGGGTCGCGCCGCCAGACGATATAGGCGACCGCCCACACCAGCACTGCCGTATAGAGCGCGCTGCGCCACCCGATCCCGATCCGCTGCAAGCCACCGACCAGCAGCGGCGCAAGGCCCGCGCCGATGCTCGCGCCGACGTTCGACTCGGTCAGCGCGATGGTGCGCAGCGGGCCGTGCCGGTCCGCCAGCCCGGACTGGATGCACGTAATGAGGAACGTGCCGACGAAGCCCATCATCCACGCCCCGGTGATGGTGATGGCCGGGTGCATGCCGATCGCCACGATCAGCGCGCCGAGCGCCATGCCCGCGCCGCCGCCCCAGAAGACCCACCAGCGCCCCCAACGGCGCACAGCGCCATCGGCCAGAAAGCCCGACACGATCATGCCGATCGCCAGCGCGCTCGAATGCAGCGCGCCTTCGGAATAGTTGAGGTGCAGCTCGTCGCGCAGGAAGGGCATCAGCGGGCCGACGATCGCTTGCAGGTACGAAAAAAACGCGAGCATTAAGTAGGCAAGCCAGGTGAAACGGTCGCGGGTGAATACCGCGCTGGGTGAAATGAACATTTCTGCTCGCTTGTGTCTGTCAGGAATGAGTCAGGATACGAAGTCCCATCGTCTGGTGATCGGCAGGCCGGGCAAACCCGGCGGCCTGCGCGGCCTCTACCAACGCGGGCTGCCACAGGGGAACGGTCAAGTCGATGCGGTGGCCGGGGCCGGTTTGCAGCAGATTGCCCAGCGCATAGCGCACCATGAACGCAGCGGGCGCGGGATGGGCCGGATCGAGCGCCAGCCGCAAGTTGTGCCGCCCGCCGCCGCGCACGCGGGCGCCGAAGCCACCGTAACCGGCGACGCCGCCTTCCGGCCCGCGCACGACAAAGTCCTCGCTTTGCACACCGGTCGCCGCACGCATGACCGGCATCAGCAGGCGGGCCGGACCCGGCTGGCGGAAGCGGCCCGGATCGACGGGCTGGTACGTGGCGACGTCCGGCGGCGTGATGCGCTGCATCAGATCGTAGCGCGGCTGCCAGTCGAACATCGACGAGGCAACGAGCGCGTAGCCGTCCGGCAGCGCAACCGGCTCCGGTGCGCGATCGCCCTCGTGCACCATCTCGGCCTTGCTCGCAAAATGCACGAAGCCCAGCCGCTCGTACAGTGTGTAAGCGGGCGTGTTGCCTGCGACCACGTCCAGCGTGATCACTTCCGCGCCCCGCTCCCGAGCGAAGTCCATGCACGCCTCGACCAGCATCCGCGCGATGCCGCGCCGCCGGTACGCGGGCAGCACCGCCACGTTGGCGATATACCAGAGATCGGTCGTGCCCTGCCGCATGACGTTCGACAGCCCCACGACCTGCCCGTCTTCCTCCCAGACGAAGCCGCGCATCACGTCGCGCAGCGCGGGGGAAAACCAGCCCATCACGCGCAGCACCGGCCAGATGCGCCGGATGCCGCGCAGCGAATCGGTCAGCCCCTCCAACTCGTCTTGCTGGAAGCTCCATGCCTCATTGTCGGGGTAATGAAACGCCTGCGGGATCAGATCGACCAGGACAGATATGTCGTCCGGCAGCTCGAAGGGACGCAGCGGCATCAGAAACTCACAATCCGGCGCGGCGCGCCGTACGTCAGGATAAATTTGCAGGTTCTTTACTCAGTCTACCATTTTACCTCTGCTACAATGTCTGTACCGCAAGTTGAGGAGAGACATATGCCAAAACGCCCACTCTGGCTGGTCGCTGTCGTCCTGATGGCGGCGAGCCTCGCCTGTTCGCTCTCGTCGGGCGGCGACGAAGAACCGAAACCGATCGATACGGCGACGCCCGCGCCGACTGCCATATCCGCCCTGCCTTCGCCCACGCCCGCCAACACAGCTGCGCCGACCCAGGCTCCGGCGGCGACGGCGGCCCCGATCCAGACCAGCGCGCCCAACTGCACCGTGCGCAATGACTGGCCGACCCTGGTGGTGAATAACGGCGACACGCTCAGCGGCATCGCGCTGGCAACGGGCAGCACCGTGCAGGCGCTGGTGACGGCCAACTGCCTGAACAACGCCAACGCGATCGAAGCCGGGCAGCGGCTGCACGTCCCGGCCCTGCCGCCGCCCAGCCCGGTACCGACGCCCGCGCAGTTGTGCGGAAACAAGTGGTTCTTCACCTTCGCGCAGGGGAAATGGGATCTGCTGGGGACCTGCCCCGATCCGGTGATCCAGGTGGACGCCGTCGGGCAGGACTTCGAAGGCGGGCGCGCCTACTGGTACGCCGCCCTGCCGGGCAGCAGCGATCCGCGCGGGACGGTGTGGGTCATCTACAACGACGGATACTGGGTCACCTATCCCGATACGTGGCAAACCGGCGAGATGGAATCGGACCCGGGGATCACGCCGCCCACCGGGCGCTACCAGCCCGTGCAGCGCATCGGCAAGGTGTGGCGCGACAATGCCGACGTGCGCGCCAAGCTCGGGTGGGCGTACAGCCCGCAGCAGGCTTTCACCGGACGCATGCAGTGGCCCAGCGGCAGCGACGCCGTATGGGCGGGCCAGACGCGCTACTGGTACATCGACCACGGCGCGTGGGGTCTCGTGCTGCGCGTGTATTCGGTGGATATGGGGCCGAACGTGTGGGAAGTCGCCGGAGAGTATTAGCGCGGCGGCGAGAGAGTAAACGAAAAAAGGGCGGGTCCAGTGACCCGCCCTTCGCATCTACAGCACAATCGGAACGTTAGGCCCCGGCGGAAACGTACGAGGCAACCGCCGCCGTATAGCCGCGCAGACGCGCAGCCTCGTCGCTGCGCTCGCTCTCGTCGAGGTCCTGGGCGACCGCTTCCATCAGTTCCAGCAGTTCCGGCCCGTACTGGCCCGCCTGCGCCTGGATCACGGCGTAGGCGTCGGCCTCGGTGGGCGCGCTCATCAGCTCGTTGATGAACCGGATCTGAGGCGGCGCGGCATCGCGCAGAATTTCCAGCACCTTATCGAGCACCTGCTTGAGCCGGGCACCCAACTGCAAATCCTGGTGTTCCTCGGCGTTGCGAATATTGGCCTGCAGCACCGCCAGGAACGTATCGTCGATCTGGTCCAGGCGGGGCCGGATCGCCGCGTCGATGTCTTCACTGTTGACGATGAAGCGCAGCGTATCGGCGGCGCGCTGCAGCACGACCTGCGTCTGCTGGTCGAGGGCGGTCGTCATTTCGAGCAGGTCCTGGCGCAGATCCACCAGCAGCTCGCGCTCCTCGCCTTCCGCCGCCGCCATCTTCGCGGACAGTTCCTGGAAGAAGTTGTAATCGAACGCGGGGCGCATCAGCCCCACCAGCGCCTGCACGCGGTCGGTATCACCCGCGTAGCTCAGCACGAGGTCCATGAACGCTTCACGCGTGAGGTTTTCGCCCAGGCGCTGCACGTCCTCGGCCACTTCACGGATCACTTCTTCCTGCACCTGCGCCTGCTGGAGCGCCTGCTGGCCGATTTCGGTGTTCTGGACGAGGAAGTTGTAGAGCAGGATCAGCCCTTCGGCCATCTCGTCCTTGCCGCTCTGCGCCGCGTTTTCGGCGGTGACGAGCGTCATCTGGAAGAATTCCAGGTCGATCATGTCCGCGTTTTCTTCGACCAGACGCGGCCACTGATCTTCGCCCACCTGCAAGAACATTTCCATGACGCGCATCTTCTCGCGCTGGGCGTCGCGCATTTCCTGCGTGATGCCTTCCGCGTCGAGGATCATGTCGATCATGCCGGGCAGCGTCAGCGCCTGCTTGGGCTGGAACAGGTAGCCCTTGCGTTTTTCCTGCGGGATGCTGTCCATCAGGCGCCGCGACAGATCGCCCACGACGCGCTCGCGCTCCTGCTGGGGGATGTTCAATTCCATCGGCACGTAGGTGATGAACAGTTCCCGCGCGCCGTCGTGATACACCAGCGGCGTGCCCACGGCCATCGTAAAGCCGCAGTTCGGACACTGGACTTGATTCACCTGGCCCGACAAAAAGCGCGTCTTGGCCTGCGGATCGTCGTCCACATTGATAATCTGCTCGACCACACCCTGAAACGATTGACCGCAGCGCGGGCAGGTCAGCGAGGTACGTACAACTTGGCTCATGAAACTGGCTCCTGAACATGCTAGGCTGGTCGAACGCAGGTCGCCAGCCGGTGTCCTTCACAAAAGCGCCATGAATGCGCCTGTATTGCTTCCCTATAATGAGTATAGGTGAGATGTGGAATGATGACCGTCCAGCCGTGCTGAAACGGCGTGCGAAGTGTACCGCGCCGCAGGCGGTCGGCCCACAACCTATAGGGGTTCCGGGTCAATCCTGGCGCGGGATGGTGAAGGTAAACGTCGCGCCGCCGCTGGGATTGTTGTTGGCCCAGATCCGCCCACCGTGCGCCTTGACGACGGCGTTCGCCAGATACAGCCCCAACCCGGTCCCCTGGGCGTTGTTGGTCAGCGCGTTGTTGACGCGATAGAAGCGCTCGAACACGCGCGAGAGTTCCTCTTCGGGCAGGCCGGGCCCTTCGTCGCGCACGGAGACCTGCACGTGCTTATCGTCGAACGTGCCCTTGATGACGATCTTGCCGCCTTTGGGCGAATACTTGATCGCGTTGCTGACGAGGTTATCGACCACCTGCCGCAGCCGCGTGCCATCGCCGCAGATAATCGGGAAATCGTCGGGAAAATCGGCGCGCAGGGTGTGATTGCCGGTCTGCGTCTGGAAGCGCTCGACGGCCTGCTCCGCGATGCCGCGCAGATTCACGTCATCGAGCTGGAGCTGCATGCCTTCCGCCTGCAGCTTGGAGGCCGCCAGCAGATTCTCGATCAGCTCCGTCAGGCGGTCGGCTTCTTCCTCGATCACGCCCAGGCCGCGCTTGAACGTGTCCGCGTCCCAGTCGGCGTCCTCGCGGCGCAGCGTATCGGCGTAGCCCTTGATCAGCGCAACGGGCGTCTTCAATTCGTGCGAGACGACCGAGATAAAGGTCGATTTCAGCCGCTCCGCTTCGCGGAAGTGCGTGATATCGCGCACGTTGGCGATGACGTTCTGTAATTCCCCCGTGCGGCGGAACAGCGGCGCATAGGTCACGCCGATGCTGATCGTCGTGCCGTCCAGCCGTTCGAGGTCGCCCTCGACGTACAGCACATTGGTCGAGTCGGCTTCGTCTTCGTCGGCGTCGCCGTAGGGCCAGCCCGTGCGCAGCGCGTCTTCGAGCGTCATCCCTACTTCGACGTGCCGCCAGCGGATGATGACATCGTGCGGGCGGGTCATGACCTGTTCCGCGTGCCAGCCGCTAATGCGGCTCAAGGCGCGGTTCCAGCGCTCGATGTGCAGGTGCTGGTCGAGGATCATCACGCCGTCGGCGCTGTTGTCGATGATCGCGGCGAGGCGCTGGCGCTCCTGGTTGGCGAACTCGTACATCCAGGCGTTGTGCACGGCGATCGCAGCCTGATCCGCGAAGCTTTGCAGCAAGCGGTGATCGTTATCGGTCGGCTGGCCCGCGTAGGTGCGGAAGATGAACAGGATGCCGAGCATCTGGTCGGCCATGATCATCGGCAGCGCAACGACCTGCCGCAGATTCAGGTTCATCTTGCGGGCGACCTTGCGCATCTTGCCGTGCAGCGCGGGCACGTTGAAGCCATCCTGCTTGTCGTAGGTGAGGTCTTCGAGCAGCGTGTCCAGCACTTCCGCCTGATCCGGCGGGATGCCGGTGATGGCGCGCGTACGGAAGTGCTCGCCATCGTACAACGCGATGATGCCTGCCTCGCCCGCCAACATCGAGGTGGCGGCTTGCAGGATCATGCGCAGCACTTCACCCAGGTCCAGTTGGGCCGTCAGGGCGCGGCTGATGTTCAGCAGGTAATCCCGCTGGCGGACGCGGTAATCAGGCAGTAGAAACATAGTGCGGTGATTGTATCATGCGCACCGCACTACGTGGGGCGATTTAGTAAAACTCTAGCGCAATTCTTGCGGAATTCTGATGCAGGGCGGGACCCCGAGCGCGTCATGCACTTCTGGCCCCATCCCCTGATCCCCTCCCCACGCAAGCGGCGGAAAGGGGAAATTGCCCCACACAACCCTGTTGCACGGGGATCCCGGGGAAAAACGGGCGGAGCAAGCCCCGCCCCTACGGATCATGGGGTCAATAGACAAGCGAGAAATCAGTTCTCTCGCTCAAAAAATCGCATAACACGCTCTAGACCACTGCTTCGCTGCCTGCCAGTGTTTGCGCCGCCCACGCCTGCACAAACCGCGTGAATTCTTCGACGTTCTCGATATACGGCAGGTGACCCGTTTGCCTGAACCACTGCAAGCGGCTGTTGGGGAGCGCGCGCGCCATTTCTTCCCCGTGCTGAGGGGGAATGATCGGGTCGCAATCCCCGTGCAAAACGGTCACCGGGAGCGTGATGTCTCTCAGCCACTCGATGATGTTGGTGTGCGGCATATTGTGGAAATAGGGATAGAGGGACGCGCTATCAAGCTGCGCGGAGTCGCGCAGCGTCAGCCGAATGGTCTCCTCATAACACGGATTCTGCCGCATGGCCTGCACATTATGGGACGCGTAGCGCAAAAAAAGCTTCACGATCGCGGGCTTGCCCATCGTCCGGCGCGTATAGGTTATGAATACAGCGCGCCCGATGCCCGGCAGATTCGCCATGAGTTGACCCGGGCGCAAGGCGGGACTGCCCCACCGGCCAAACGCAAACGCATCCACGAGGCAAATGCTTTCGACCAGCTCCGGCGCGGTGTGGGCCACGGTCAGCGACGCGTAGCCGCCCGTCGAGTGCCCCAACAGGCGTGCCGGACCGCCGCCGGTAAGCTGGCGCACGGCCTCGCTCATGATGCGGCCCATAAATTCCGGCGTCAGGTCGTGCGGAGCGAATGACTGATTCAGCGTGGCGGGATAATGGCCGGGCAAACTGAGCGAATACCAGTGATAGCCCGCTAAAACGTCCGCCAGAACGGGTTCCTGAAGGAAAATACTGCCGAGAATGCCGTGGATAAAAATGATCGGGGTTCCGGCTGCATTGGAGTTGTGTTCGGTCGCAACGAGCGTATGCCCTTCGATGGACAAGCTGTGTAGTTCACTCATTGAACTGTTCTTTCTGTGAGCGGGCTTCCTCAAAGCCGTGGCGCGCACTGCGAGGTTGATCATACTATAGGTAGGCAATTCGCGTTGGCGAAAACCGCCCCAAAACCGGCATGAGTCCATGAACCGCAGACGGCGCGCATCCGGACCGTTCAAAATTGAAGGTGCGGGGGTGAATCAGGAGTGCGCGCGCAAAAGGGTCCTCAGCCGCTATCTTGCCGAAACCAGCCGGGAAGCGGCGCGCGGCGGGCGCGCCACTCGGTGGGGATGGCTTCGATCCCGGCAGACAGCGCGACGATGCCGCCCACGATGGCGCAGGTCGTGTCCATGTCGCCGAGTCCCGCAGCGGTCAGCCAAATGGCGCGCTCGTAGTCGTCCGGCGATTCCCCGGCGCACCACAGCGTAAAGGGCACGGTGTCCTGCGCGCTGACGCCTTCCCCGCTGCCGAGGATCGCCGCTGCCTGTGCTGCGGTCGTCCCGGCAGGAAGATCGCGCGCACGTACCAGCCCGGCGCGCACGGCGCTGTCCGGCACGTAAGGCAAAACACGATCGATCAGCGCGGCGCGGGACAGGCGATCCCCGTCCACAGCGCTTTGCGCGGCCACGGCAGCCGCCACCGCGACGGCGACCGCCCCGGCGGACGCCTCGGGATGTGCGTGCGTTACGCGAGCGGAGAGCGCGGCCTGCTCCGCGCAGGTATCGAGGTCCCCGGCAAAGTACGCGCCGAGCGGCGCGACACGCATTGCGGCCCCGTTCCCATATGATCCCTGCCCGCCGAACATGGCGGCGGTGGCCGTCTGCCACGGCTCGCCCTCGCGGAGCGATTGCAGCAGCGTGTGCATGCTTTCGCCGTACCCGTGATGCGGCTCGTAGCGGTCGGCAAAACTGCGGGCCAGCGCGTCCGGCTCGATGCGACCGTGGGCGCGCAGGATCGACACGATGGAGAGCGCCATATAGGTATCGTCGGTGAAGGGCCACGGCGGACGGCGCAGCACGCGCCGTTCCAGCACGCTCAGGGCGATGGCGGGCGGCAGATTCATGATCTGCTGGCCGAACGCATCCCCAACCGACAACCCTTCCAGCGCGACAAGCGCGCGTTCGAGACGCTCCCCACCGTCCATGTGCATCAGTCCAGCAGATCCTCTTCGGCGTGCGCGATGGCGTGCTCCAGAATCGGCAGCGCCTCGTCGATGGTGGCTTGATCGACATTCAGCGGCGGCACGATGCGCAGCGTGCTGGTCCCGCAGCCGAGCAGCAGCAGCCCGGCCTGGAACGCGTAGTCCACCACGCGGTCGCGGAGCTGCTGGGCGGGCTTGCGCGTCTCGCGGTTCTGCACGAATTCCGTGCCGATCATCAGGCCCTTGCCGCGCACCTGCCCGATGCTCGGATGGCGCTGCGCGACGTCCTGAAGCTTATCCAGCAGGTACGCGCCCATCTGCGCCGCGTTGTCGATCAGCCCACCCTTCAGCAGATCGAACGTAGCGACGCCTGCCGCGCAGCTCACCGGATTGCCGCCGAACGTGCTGGCGTGCGCGCCGGGAACCCACGTACTCATGATCTCGCGCCGGGCGATGATCGCGGAGAGCGGCATCCCACTGGCGATGCCTTTCGCCGTGCACACGATGTCCGGCTCGACGCCCCAGTGCTCGACGGCCCACCACTTGCCGGTGCGACCCATACCGGTCTGCACCTCGTCCACGATCAGCAGGATTTCGTACTTGTCGCACAGGCGGCGCAGCGCCGGGAAGAAACCGTCGGGCGGCACGATGTACCCGCCCTCGCCCTGGATCGGCTCGACCAGAATGCCCGCGACTTCGGTCGGCGGGACTTCGGTCTGGAAGATGACATTTTCGATGTAGTCCACCACGCGCTCGCCGTAATCCTCGAAGCCTGCCGGGTTGAGGATGGGACGGTAGGCGTCCGGGTACGGGACGTGGGTGATGCCCGGCACGAGCGGGAACACGTCTTTACGCTGGACGTACTTGCTGGCCGTGAAGCTCAGCGCGCCCATTGTGCGCCCGTGGAACGCGCGCAGGAAGGCAATAAAACGCGGGCGTTCGGTGTAATAGCGCGCGAGCTTGGCCGCCGCTTCGATGGCCTCCGCGCCGCTGTTGCCGAAGAACACCATCGCGTCGCCGCTGAACGGGGCCACCGAGCACAGCCGCTCGGCCATTTCGATCTGGGCCGGATAATAAAAATCCGTTCCCGACATGTGGATGAAGCGCTCGGCCTGCTCCTGGATCGCCTTCACAACGTTTGGATGCGCATGGCCGGTCGCGGTGACGGCGATGCCCGTCGTGAAGTCGATGAACTCGTTGCCATCGACATCCCACACACGCGAGCCGCTGCCGCGATCGATGACGAACGGATAGCCGCGCGTATAGGACGGCGACAACACCTGCGCATCACGCTCGATCAGGGCATGGGCTTTGGGACCAGGCAGCACCTGGGGAGGGGTGGACATAGTGTTTCTCCTGATGTAGATGTAACTCTAAGTCAGCGTCGCGCGAAAACGCGCGGTGCGTCCGCCGGGGCGGCAGACGCTGGCCTGCGCGGTCGGGTGATCGCGCGCCTGCCATGAGCGAATTATTGCGCCTCGGACCGTTCGGCGCAAGGCAGTACTCCTGCCGGAACCGGCCTGCGAGACGGTCCTGGCCCGCCGCCAGACGAAAACCTGCCGCCCATCGAGTGATAGGCGGCAGGTCGATAAGGCCGTTGAAGCCCGCGCGCAGCAGCGATCAAACCTGCTTTTCG
>NZ_DAISHJ010000075.1:14298-23309 GCF_036822615.1 Aggregatilinea sp.
CCGCGCCGGCTTGCTCCAGCTTGCGGCGCAGATGCCAGATGTACACGCGCAGGTAGTCGATGTCGTCGATGTATTCGAAGCCCCAGATGTTTTCGAGCAGCTCGCGGTAGGGCACGATGCGCGGCGAGGCGTCTACGAGGTAGGCCATCAGGTTGAACTCGGTCGGGGTCAGACGTACCGTGTCGCCACTGGCGGTGACGCGGTGCTCGTCCAGGTTGATGGTGAGGTAGTTGTCGCTGTAGAGCACGTTCTGCTTAAACAGTGTGGGCTGCGCGGCGGCCCGGCGCAGGTTGGCACGCACGCGAGCCATCAGCACGTTGGTTTCGAACGGCTTGAGGATGTAGTCGTCCGCCCCCAGGTCCAGTCCACGCACAATTTCTTCCGGCTCGTTGCGGGCGGTCAGCATGATGATCGGGATATTGCTCACCTCTCTGATCCGGGCACACACCGTCCACCCGTCCATGGTGGGCATGTTGATGTCCAGAATGATCAGATCGGGACGGCCCTGGTACATCTTGCGCAGCCCCTCCTGGCCGTCTGCTGCGGTCATGACCGATAATCCGGCCTGTTCCAGGGTGCTTTTCACCATCTGAACCAGCGTTTGATCATCGTCAATCATCAGCACTGTTGAGTTTGAGTTCATCGTAGGGATCTCCCGCTTCACGACGGCGCGGCCCTCAAATAACCCCACCGCCCATAGTTCTAGAGATTGCTACCTCCGCGTGTCGTCACCAGCGCCGCCGCCCCGATCAGGGCGACGTTTTCGCCCAGGGCTGCCGGTACGATGGGGACGTTTTCGTAATACGCGGGGTCAATCACGTACTGTTTCACTGCTTCGCGCATCGGGGCGAACACCATCTCGCCCATCAAGCTGACGCCGCCGCCCACCACGACGATTTCGGGATTGAACAGGTGCAGCAAGCTCACAATGCCCAGTCCCAGGGTGAACCCGGCCTGCTGCATCAGCTCGATTGCCAGCGCATCCCCCGCACTGGCCGCCTCACCCACCAGCTTGGCCGTCACGCGTGACAGATCGCCCTCGACCCTATCGCGGATGCTGGACGCCGCGCCAGCCTCAAGCCGCGCCACCGCTTTCCGCGCGATGGCCGGACCAGCGGCCTCTTTTTCGAGCGTCGAGATGCGCCCATCGACGTTGAGGATCATGTGCCCGGCTTCGGCGCCAAGCCCGCGCGACCCGATGATCAGGTGACCGTCATCAATAATACCGCTGCCAATGCCGGTGCTAAAGGTCAAATATACAACATGCTTATAACCAACCGCCGCGCCAGCGGTTGCTTCGGCCAGCGCCGCGACGTTCGCATCGTTGCCCAGGTAAGTCGTGATGCCCAACCGCTCCTGAATGATTTTGCGCAGCGGCACGCGGTTCCACCCCGGCAAATTGGGCGGCGAATAGATCATACCCGCGCGCGGATCGATCGGTCCGGGCGCAGAGACGCCAATGCCATCTACCTGGGAGAGATCTTCGGGCAGAACCTGCTTGATCACGCCGATCAAGCGCTCGATCACGTCCTCTGGGCCACGGGGCGCGAGCGTCGGTTCCGCCACGCGCTCAAGGACGTTGAGGGCGCAGTCGAGCCGGGCCGCGCGCATCTGGGTGCCGCCAAGATCTACACCAATGACGAATTCACACATTGCATGCTGCTCCAATTGATTCACAGTGTAGCATAAGACCAGTGCTGGCAATAGCCAGTGGTTGTCGGGGAAGTCCACGCTTGTTAGAATACATCGCGCCGCTTAATTCACCAAGATAGAAAACGTATTTTCTCACCTGCAAGCGTAACACGTGCGGGTAGTACTTTCCAAGTTGGGCAAAAAACAATGGCGAAAGTAACACCGTCCCGGCAGCAGTACCTGGATTTTAAGAGTCAGTTTCCCAACGCGATCGTGATGTTCCGCCTGGGCGACTTTTACGAGATGTTCGACAACGACGCCGAGGTCGCCTCGCGCGAGCTGGACCTCGTGCTAACCGGGCGCGGCGGGTCCAAAGAGGACCGCGTGCCGATGTGCGGCGTGCCACATCATGCCGTGGACGGGTACATCGCGCGGCTGGTGGAAAAAGGCTACCACGTCGCGGTGATCGAGCAGGTCGGCAGCGAGCCGGTCGGCGGGCTGACCCCGCGCGAGGTGTCGCGCGTGATCACGCCCGGTACGGTCATGGAGCCGGGCATGCTGGCCGAGACGCGCCACAGCTATCTGCTGGCGCTGGCTCCCGAAGCGGACCGCGAGGGCGGCTGGGCGGCGGTCGGGCTGGCCTACGTGGACATCAGCACGGGCGAGTTCGCCGCGACGCAACTGGACGGCGACGGCGCAGCGATGGGCGTGGTCGAGGAACTGGCGCGCCTGGAGCCGCGCGAAGTGCTGCTGCCCGCGATGTGGGTCACGCGCGGCGTGACGCTGCCGCCGAACACGCATCAAACGCCCATGCCCGATTACCATTACGAGCAGGGGTTCGCGCGGCAGGCGCTGCTCGATCACTTCCGCGTGTCCACGCTGGACGGCTTCGGCTTGCAGGACAAGCCGCTGGGCGTGCGCGCGGCGGGCGCTATCATCGCCTATTTGCAGGAGACGCAGCGCGGCGCGCTGGATCAACTCGTCTCGCTGCGCACGTATACCACGTCCAACTTCATGACGCTCGACGCGGCCACGCGCCGCAACCTGGAGCTGACCGAGACGATCCGCGACGGGCAAAAACGCGGATCGCTGCTGGCCGTGCTCGACCGCACCGTGACGCCGATGGGCGCGCGCCTGCTGCGCACCTGGATCGGGCAGCCGCTGCTGGACCGGGCCAAGCTCGAAGCGCGGCTGGACGCGGTCGAGGCGCTGTTCGACTCCGGCACGACGCGCGCCGAGGTCCGCGAGGATTTGCGCGGGGTGAGCGACCTCGAACGCCTGACGAACCGCCTGCTGGCCGGGCGCGCAGGTCCGCGCGATCTGCTGGCTCTGGCGCAGAGCTTGCAGGCCGTGCCCGCGCTACGCGAGGTAATCGAACGCGGCGAGGCGCTGCGCTCGATTTACGACGCGCTCGATCCGTGCGACGACGTGTGCGAACTGGTGACGCGCGCGCTGGCCGACGAGCCGCCCGCCGTCGCCAACAACACCGGCATCATCCGCAGCGGCTATTCGGACGAGCTGGATCACGTGGTGATCGGCAGCCGCGACGCGCGGGAATGGGTCGCCGCGCTGGAACCGACCGAACGCGAGCGCACCGGAATCAAGAGCCTGAAGGTCGGCTATAACAAGGTGTTTGGCTACTACATCGAGGTCAGCCGCGCCAACACCGAAAAAGTGCCCGATGATTACATCCGCAAGCAGACGCTGGTCAACGCCGAGCGCTATATCACGCCGGAACTGAAAGAGTACGAGGCGCTGATCCTCAACGCGGAGGAGCGCCAGTTGGAGATCGAGCAGCGGCTGTTCGCGGAGCTGTGCGATCAGGTGGCGGCGCGGTCCAACGCGCTGCTGCGCACCGCGCGCGGATTGGCGCATCTGGACGTCTTCGCGGCGCTGGCGGAAGTCGCCGCGCGCGAAGGCTATGTGCGCCCTGCCCTGACCGACGACGATGTGCTCGACATCCGCGAGGGGCGGCATCCGGTCGTGGAGCAAATGCTGCACGGCGAGCGCTTCGTGCCCAACGAGACGCACTTCGACGCGGAAGAACGACTGCATTTGATCACCGGGCCGAACATGGCGGGCAAGAGCACCATCATCCGGCAGGTGGCGCTGATCGTGCTGATGGCGCAGATCGGCAGCTTCGTTCCGGCCACGTCCGCGACGGTCGGCCTGACGGACCGCATCTTCACGCGCATCGGCGCGCAGGATGAGATCCACGCGGGCCAATCCACGTTCATGGTGGAAATGGTCGAGCTGGCGCTGATCCTGTCGCACGCGACACGTCGCAGCCTGTTGATCCTGGACGAGATCGGGCGCGGCACGAGCACCTACGACGGCATGGCGATCGCCCGCGCAGTGGTCGAATACGTGCATAACAATCCCGACCTCGGCGCGCGCACGCTGTTCGCCACGCATTACCACGAGCTGATCGAGCTGGCGAACATTTTGCCCGGCGTGCGGAACTATAACGTGGCCGTGGCGGAAGAAGGCGACGGGATCGTGTTCCTGCACCGGCTGATGCCCGGCGGCGCGGACCGGTCGTACGGCATTCACGTCGCGCAGCTGGCGGGCATTCCGAAGGCGGTCATTCACCGCGCGCAGGAGATCCTGGCCGAACTGGAAGCGGACGGCAGCGATTTCCGCGTCAAAGCGCCCGCGCAGCCGGAAGGCACCGTGCAGCTCTCGTTCTTCCAGACCGATCCCGACCCGGTGATCAAGGCTCTGCGCGACCTGAAGGTGGACGAGATGTCGCCGCTGGACGCGATCACGCGGCTGTACGAGCTGAAGCGGCTGGTGCAAGAAGGGGACCAGGGCAAGAAGTCGCCGCGCAAGTGAGGAGAGGTGCTCAATGGGCCGGTTCGGGCGTGTTTTGGCGCTGATCGTGCTATGCGTACTGCCGGTGCACGCCGCCTCGTACATCTCGGGTCAACAGCCTGAGCCGCTGCCTGCCGATTTGCTGTTTGGAGCCTGGGATACCAATGAGCCTCCCGCCCCTATGCTTATTCGCATCGACGCACAGACATTGGCTCAAGAAATCTTTTATCAAGATGATGAGGCAACCGGCTTAATTCCCCTTAGCGCATCTCCCTCCGGTCGATATGTTGCGCTTCTACGGCTTCAAACACATAATGCCGTCGATCTGTGTATCATTGGCCGCGATGGAACACTCATACGCTGCTTTGACGATTTTGCCTGGACTGCTCACTGGTACTACGACCTTTACACCAAATTTTATGCGTTAACCTGGTCCAAAGATGAAGAAGCGGTTTATTTCACGCAGGAGTCTTTTTCTGAGACGGAAGAGACTACGCTGCGCCTGGTAGAAGCGGATATTGCTTCGGGCAAGATCCTTCGTACGATCTACGACTATTCAGCACCGAACGATGGTTATCGCAGCACCCTTTATTGGGATTCTCACTTGCGCTACGTTGAGCGTTACACAAATGCCACTGATACCATGACGACCGGTTCTCACACGGTTGAGATCATTGATTTAGCTTCGGGAAGCGAATATTTTCTCACTGAACATATAATCCCCCCCAGCTATGAGACCCAATTTTGCCCCGGATTTTCCCCTAAAGGTAGCTATTTACTTGCGCGAACTTATCGTCCTTACGGGGAAGCCTCGTCAACTCTGCACTCGATGATGATTACCGATCCAACGGGGCAACCGATACAGGCTCTGAGCCAGGATCAACTGTCGCAGTGGGATATTCAGTGGTCGTACGAATGTCCTGTTTGGCAGGCAGATGAAAGCGCCTTTTTCTTCCTGGGTGGCTCCCGAAATCCCGATCTCAATAGCCCCTACGATACCGCCAGATGGGACGCATTTTGCCTTTGACTATACCGGCATATACCGTTTGGGCGGATTAGGTATCGTGTATCCTGGCGAGATGGTTTTTCAGGTTGATACAGAATACCCTTACCAGTATAGCTATTTATCAAGCTCTCTATGGCTCCCAAATCCGTGATTACTGGCACGGACTTCCATAACTTCTATTGCTTGGCCCTCTCACGTTTGCGGAAGGCTCCCCGCGCATGGTAGGATTAGCGCCACTGTTTCCTTACTCAGCCTACCGCTAAGCCACGGAGGATCGGCGCTGGAGCCGGTCTAGACGCGAGGACCATGTGACGCACGCCGCACCCACCACGAAGCGATGGAATCTGTTCCCGATCATCCCGCGCGACGTGCGCATGCGGCTGTCCACTTATCACCCCGTCCTCGCGCAAGTGCTCTATAACCGGCACCAGGACACGCCCGAAAAAGTTCACCAATTCCTCGACGGCGGCGACGGCTCCCTACACAACCCCTTCACCATGCACGATATGCCGCAGGCCGTGGCACGCATCCGCCATGCGCTGCGCAAAAGCCAGAAGATCGCCGTGTATGGCGACTTCGACGCGGACGGCGTGACCAGCACCGCGCTGCTGACACAGGTGTTGATCGCACTGGGCGGCGACGTGCGGCCCTATATCCCGCACCGCGTGGACGAGGGCTACGGCCTGAATACGGACGCGCTGGGACGGCTCTACACCGACGGGATCGCGCTGGTGATCACGGTGGACTGCGGCATCCGCTCCGTGGACGAGGTGCGCTTCGGGAAAGCGCTCGGTCTGGACATCATCGTCACCGATCACCATTCCGTAGGCGACGAAATCCCGCCCGCCGACGCCGTGCTCAATCCCAAGATCGACGCGCGGCTGCGCCTGCTCGAAGGCCGCACGAACGGTTATCCCGAAGATATGCTGGCGGGTGTCGGCGTGGCGTACAAGCTGGCGCAGGCGCTGCTGATGGCCGAGGAAAACCAAGGTCACCGCCGCGTCAGTCTGCGCGCCGAGGACTTGCTCGACCTCGTGGCGCTGGGTACGGTCGCGGACCTCGCGCCGCTGGATCGCATCGAAAACCGCGAGCTGGTACGGCGCGGGCTGGACGTGCTCAACCAGGCGCGGCGGCCCGGCCTGTACGAGCTGCTGCAAGTCGCGGGGGTGGAGCCGGGCAAGATCACCACGACCAGCATCGGCTACATGCTCGGCCCGCGCATCAACGCCGCCGGGCGCATCGACAACGCCATGATCGCCTACGATCTGCTCACTTCGGATATGCCGCTGGCGGGCCAGCTTGCGCAGCGCTTGCAAGAACTCAACTTGCAGCGCCAGACCATGACGGCGCAAGCGGTCGAGATCGCGCGGGCGCGGGCGCTCAGCGATGGGACCGTGGACCTGCCGCTGATCTTCGACGCGGGCGACGAATACACGCCGGGCATCGTCGGGCTGGTGGCAGGGCGGCTGTGCGAGGAATTTTACCGTCCGGCGGTGGTGGTCGAACGCGGCGAGGAAGAAGCGCGCGGATCGTGCCGCAGCATCCCCGAATTCGACGTAACGGCGGCGCTCGACCAGTGCGCCGATCTGCTGGTGCGGCACGGCGGGCACGCCCAGGCGGCGGGCTTCACCGTCCGGCTGGAAAATCTGCCGCTGCTGCGCGATCGTCTGGTGAAACAGGCCGAGCACGCGCTGGTTGGGCGCGAACTGATCCCCGAACTGGACGTAGACGCGGAAGTGCCCTTCCCCGACCTGACGCTGGGGCTGGCGCAGGAACTCGCCCGACTGGAACCGTGCGGCGCGAGCAACAGCGCCCCGGTGCTGTGCACGTACGGGCTGCGCGTGGACGAAGCGCGGCAGGTCGGCGCGGACGGCAAACACCTGCGGCTGGTACTCTCCAACGGATCGGGATCACTGACCGGGATCGCGTTCAAGCAGGGCCAGTGGGCCGATTTCCTCTCGCGCGGGAGCTACGTGGACGCCGCCTATCATCTGGAACTGAACACCTGGAACGGCGAAACCCGCCTCCAGCTCAACATTCAGGATTTACGCCTGTCCGCGCCCTGATCGACCCGTTCCACCCCGCAGCGGCGCTGAGTTCAACGATTGGCATATGCTCGTCGCGTGCTTGCCTGACGTGAGGGCGGTCTGCCCCCTGTCTGATCTACAATCAATCCATACTGCAACTCATCTTACAGCCCTCATAAAACAGAGAAACGAGCAGGCATGGACCGGCGGCGGTGGAAGCAGGCAGGGATAGGCGCAGCGATCGCGCTGCTGCTGGCAGTGGGCGGCATCTCCCGCGCCGGAGCGCAAACAAGCAGCCCGAATGCGACGCGCTTCGGGATCGTGGCCGGGGTGGGCACGGATCCGGCGCTGATCGACGGGCTAGGCACGGGCTGGGTGCAGGTCCCGGTCGAGTGGCGCGCCTTCCAGCCAGACGGCCCCGGCGACTTCGACACCGGCGCGCTCGATCCCGACTGGGTGGCGCAGATCCGCGAGGATGGGCGCGAGGCGGTGGTCCAGATTTTGGGGACGCCGGGCTGGGCGTCCGCGTCGGGGCGCGCGAGCGCCGTGCCGGACGGCCTCGATCTGCCTGCTGCGGACGAGGGCAACACCTGGGCAACGTTCACGCGGCGGCTGGCGGAAACGTACGCACCGCTGGGCGTGCATCACTGGATCATCTACGACGCGCCAAACGTGCGGCGGGGCGAAGGGCACACCCGCTTCGAGGGCGATGTGGCACAGTACGCGCGGCTGGTAGCGGTGGCGGCGGAGGCCCTGCGCGCCGCCGATCCCGACGCGCGGATACACCTCGCCGCACCGGTCGATTGGATCGATGAGGCCGCCGCGCGCACGCCCTATTTGCAGCGTCTGCTGCCCGAATTTGACGCGGACGACCCGCCGCCGTTCGATGTGGTGACGATCCGCGTATGCGACAACACCGCGCACATCGCGCCGCGCGTGATGCAGGTCCGCGCGCTGCTGGACGCGGCGGGGCGGGCGGACGTGCCAGTGTGGCTGGAAGCGGGCGCAGCTGCCACCCTCGATGGAAACGACACCCCGCCAACGGTCGGTATCACGCCGCAGATGCAGGCCGATTTCGCGGTGCAGGCGGCGGCGCTGGCGGTCGGGCTGGACGTCGAGCGGCTGGCGTGGATCGGGCTGATCGATGCGCCGGACGGGGAGCCGGTGGGCCTGCTGCGTGCGGACAGTTCCGCGCGCCCGGCCTATGACGCGTATCAGGCGGCGATCGCGGCCTTCGGCGCGGCAGATGCAGCGGCGCACTACTCCAACCGCGCGGCGGAAGTCGTGACACTCGGCGCGCCGGAACCGAACCTGATCGTGTTCTGGGCGATGGGCGAAACGCCGGTCGATCTGGTCGTTACGTCGCCGGACGTGGGCGAAACCGCCGCGCTGGACGACCTCTACGGGGACGGCACGCAGCCGCTGGCCTCGGAACCGTTTAGCTGGCCCGCCGCGTTCACCGCCAGCGGCGGCGAACGCGGCGCCTTCTATCTCGGCCTCGATCCCGAGGCCGTGGGCTGGGACTACCAGAC
>NZ_DAISHJ010000075.1:23319-23868 GCF_036822615.1 Aggregatilinea sp.
CCAGCGCGCCCGGTGCCGCGCGCGACGCGAACGGCTTTTTGAGCGTGGCCGGGTCGCCGCGCGTGCTGCGCCTGGACGCCACCGACTTTTTCCGCGTGGTGTACCTGCGCGTCGATGGCGCGTACCGGCGGCTGAAGTAGCGCGATGCGGCATCGAGCGCCGGGGAGCGCGCTGGTCCTGCTGCTGGCATGTTTTTACGCGCTGTTCCTGGGCGGCAGCTTTTACGCCAGCGACGGCGACGTGATGTTCCACACGACGGAATCCCTCGTACAACGCGGCTCGTTCGCCGTCGCGCCCGATCCGAGCCTGCCGCAGATCGTCGCGGGGCAAAATGGGCGCTGGTACGGCAAGTACGATCCCGGCCTGCCGCTGATCGCCGCGCCGTTTTACGCGCTCGGCGACGCGCTGGCGCAGGTCAATCACGCGCACCGGACCGGGCTGGCGTCGCTGTTCGTGCTGCTGGTCCCGGCGATTGCGGCGGCAGGCGCGGCGGCGCTGACCGGGGTTCTGGCGGGCGACCTGTTCGGCGCGCGGCGCGGCGTGGGGATC
>NZ_DAISHJ010000076.1:0-23803 GCF_036822615.1 Aggregatilinea sp.
CCTTCCCCCACGCAAGCGGAGGGAAGGGGAAGCCACCCCACGCAACCCTGTTGCGCGGGGACCCCCGGAGAAAAAACGGGCGGCGCAAGTCCCCGACCGTACGGATCGCAGGGGGTTGTGCCCGTTTCCGGGATCGGGGGTGAGATTTTGATGGCAACGGGACGGACTTTGCCGAATCGCGTAAACGGGAGGCGCGCATGCAGGCCGTGGAGGGGGCTGTAAACGGCAGCGGCGATCCCGCGATCGCCGCTGCCAAGAGGGGGGTGTGCCGGTTAAATCCCCAAATGCAAGATATAGAACTCCCCGCGACTGTCGATGACTTGCTGCGCATACGCTGCCAGCGTGGAAAGCTTTGATACAAAATCATCCCGAGGAACCTTTAGACGGGGATGGAAGTTCATTTGATGCGCCTCGTCGAACGTGTAGTCGTGATCCAGCAAAATCAAGATTTCAGGTCCTGCTTTGAAAAGATCAGCCCACGCCTGAAAAACGCGAACGGCGGCGGCCCCTTCGGTTCGTATGACGGTCGGGCCAAACCAGAATAATCCCCGGTGCGGCTTTTGTTTAAACGGGTCGCACGTTTCTATCCATATCAGGGTATCCGCGAGATACCGCAGGTGATCGTGATAGATGACTACTCCGCCGTCCCGATCAACTCCTTTGAAGTATTCCTCGTAGCCGAAATCCTTCAAGCTGACCAGATGAAAAGAATGGTTCAAGTGCACCTGCTGCCGACTGCGGCAGCGATTCTACAACCGGATACACAGGTCAGTATAACAGGGATCGCGCCTCGGAGATCACATTGTTGGCGGCGAGGACTGAATGTGCAGACGCGAGACAGCTACAGGCGGGTGAAGTCCATGGTCTGCGCCGCGCAGAGCTCTATACCCTCCTCGGAAAGCTGGCGGTTCCACGTCTCTACCAGCCTGACCGCGTCCTTGTGGTAGCTGCTGTGCCCATCTTCGACCAGAATCACCCGGTAGCCGTGTGCGTTCGCATCCTGGCAGGTCGCTTTGACGCAGCCGTGCGTCACCAACCCGGTTACGACCAGCGTGTTCACCCCGCGCGACTGGAGATCAGGGTGCAGCGGGGTGTCTTGCAGGGCGCTGCCGTGGCGCTTTTGCAGGATCAGATCGGCGGGATCGGGATGCAGCGAGGGGTGAAGCTGCCAGCCGTCGCAGCCTTCCGCCAGGAAGGACGCGTTGGTGTGGCGCACGTAGACGACCGGCACGCCCGCTTGATGCGCGCGATCCGCGAGCAGGGTGATGTGCGCCAGTAGATCGCCGGCCTTGTGGATGGGCGTGCTCTTTTCGAACAGCGCGCGCTGCACGTCAATGACCAGCAGCGCGGGGCGGCAGGGGACGTTGTGCTCAGGTTCCGACATGAGCTTGCTTCTTCAGACGCAGATGAAGTGAATGCGCTCAGATTATATGTTCTATTTCTGTGAAATGCGACACAAATGGAGAGGGAGCCGGAAAGGGTGTGACGATGTTGGGGGATGCCGGGCTTCTAACGCCGGGCACCCCCCATGTTTCCCCGGATGACACTCAGAACGCGTCAGGAAGTGCACTGGACTGGCTGGGTGACCGGCATCCACTGTCCCCAGCCGCCCGCGCTGCGCGCGTAGACGATCTGGTAGAGATTGCCGTCTTGACCGAGCGCGAAAACGTCCAGAAGCGACCCGTCCGGGCTGTTGGCGACAGCCGGGGCCGACGCAAGCTGTAGGCCGGGCACCACCTGCCAGCCGCCCCATCCACCGCCACCGCGCGCGTAAACCAGCTCGTACAACCGCCCATCATTCCCCTGGACGAAAACGTCCAGCAGGCCGCCGTCCGGGCTGTTGATCACCGCGGGCGCAGAGGCGAACCGGATGCCGCCCGGCAGGGGCGTCCACGCGCCCCAGCCCGCGCCGCCGCGCGTGTAAACGATCTCGTAGAGGTTCCCGTCCTGGCCGAGCACGAAAACATCCAGCACCGAGCCGTCCGGGCCGTTGACTGCCGCGGGCGCAGAGGCAAGGGCGATGCCACCCGGCAGCGGGGTCCACGACTGCCAGCCGCCACCGCCGCGCGCGTAGACGATTTCGTAGAGGTTGCCATCCGATGCGACCGCAAAGACATCGAGCAGCGCGCCGTCCGGACTGTTGATCGCAGCGGGGGCCGACACAAAGTAGAGACCGCCCGGCAGGGGCGTCCACGACTGCCAGCCGCCACCGCCGCGCACATACGTGATTTCGTAGATGGCGCCGTCTTTGCCGGTGACAAAGACATCGACGAGCGAGCCGTCAGGACTGTTGACCACCGCGGGCGCGCCGACAAACTCGACGCTTCCGGGCAGCCACGCCCAGTCGCGCCAGCCCACGCTTTGATCGCGCGTGTAACTGGTCTGGGCGACGTAGCCGCTGCCCGCCAGCGCGAACAGGTTCAACAACTGTCCGTCGCTCGAATTGACGGCGGCAGGCGCCGACACGAACTGAAGGGCTTCGCGCGCCGGGGGAATGTCAAAAAACACGTTGATACTCGAACCGGCGGCCCCAACGCAATCCACGCCGATGCTGCTGGACGAGCCGTCCTGCCAGCGGCTGTTGGCCGGAGAGGAGCCGGGCGTGAAATTGTAACTTCCGAGCGGATCGGCTCCATCCCACAGCGAGGCCCACGCGTCCGCCGGGGCCATGCCCTGGGCGCGTTCGAGGTGGATTGTCTGCCTGCCCCACCCATCCTGCCCGGCGTAGTTTTCGTCGATGTGCCAGATCGCCAGCCCTTGATCGGGCAAGCCCTGTTCGTAGGAGCTGCCGGGCCAGCGATTCTCCACGATGAAATATTCGCCGCTGCTGTGGTTGGGGTTGTAAAGGATTGCGGCGGTGGGACTGGTTTCGACCGCGTCGAGAACGTACCAGCCGTCTGAGGTAATGACGGTGGGCGTCAGCCAGCCCAGCTTGATCTTCGACCAGGGATCGAGGTGCGGCGCAGTGAGGCAGGTCGTGCCGGGAGTGCCTGGACAGGTCCCCTGGTGCTGCGCCATGAGCGAGTACCCGGCGTTTCCCAGGTAGCCGATCGTCGAATCCTCGTACAGATCGTCCAGGCCCAGTGTCGAATGTCCCAGTTCATGAGCGATCAGAGCCAGAAGATGCGGATCGTCATCGGCGACGCGCGCCAGCGTGGACACCTGGACGCCCTGCGACAGGCTGGGGACATTCACCGGCTGCGGGTAGATCCCCCGCTCGCGGCCTCCTGCCGCCTCGGGATAGATCCAGAGGATGGACAGCTCGTCTTCCCGAATCCGGCCATCCTGATTGGTATCCCAGTCTGAGAACCTGAAGTTCGTCTGAAGCTCGACCTGTTGGATCACGTAGGCCGATTTTTCGCGCTCGATGTCGTATCCCCCGGCATAGAGGAAGTCGGCGGAGGACTCGTTCCGGCCCGTTGTGGAGGGGTCGTCCTGCGCGATCAGCCACGGAGTTGTGTAGGCTTCGGTAAACGTGAACTGACCGTACGAATTTTCGAGATAGTAGGCGGCAACGCTGTCTCTTGCGCCGAAGATCAGATCGTGAATCTGCTGTTGATTTCTGGTCCAGGCGTGCGAGGCGTCTGCCGTTCCGAGCAGGATCACCAGAAGGGGCTGCGTCCCGGTTTTGTGCTGAACGGGCCCGTACGGCTGCGTAAAATCAGAAGGGGTTTGGGCAGTGCCGAACTGCGGGCCAACGAGCAGCGAGACGAGGGACGTCAAAACGATGAGCGTTCTTAGCGGTCTCATCTTGATTCTCCTTCGCCACGAGTGACCGTGCGATCTCACTATCGGGAGTAGAGGCTGGGGCGGGGCCGTGCGGTGCATTGGCCTGAAGCATATGGCGATGATAGGGACGTGGGGCGGTGGCAGTGAAGGGGGATGCGGGCTTGAGGGCAGCCATCGTCCGCCGGGTTCGTGGTGACGCGGCAGGGGGAGAGAGCCCGCAGCGCATCACACAATCCTTCCCGATGCGAGCCGCCCGTGTGAAGTCGCGGCTCCGCCGGTGAAGGGAAGGTGCCTGGAATGTTACAGTCCAGTGTCTTCAGTATCGCCCGGAAGGGTTACCGGCCAGTAGTGACGAGTATCCTCGTTGGGATTGTAATCTCTCCTCTCAGCCGGGGACGCCAATCGGGGTGATGGGCGGTGGGGGCTTTCAAAAACCCTTCCGGCCTTCCATCTCCGAACTGCTTCTCCCGCGCAATCCTATCGTGCGGGGACCTGAAGGGAAAAACGGGCGGAGCAAGCCCCGCCCCTACGGATCGCGGAAGAGTGAAGGCGTGAGAAAGCGGTTCTCTCGCTCAAAACGGGCACAACGGGCTGTTAGAACGATCCTGTTTTGACGTCCCCTGCGCGCTCGTAGTTGGCGACGATCACGCCGTTGGGCGACAGTCTGGTTTCGGACACTGTGAACGCCGCCGGAAGCGTGCCATCCGCGAACAGGCGTTTGCCGGTCCCCAGGGTGACGGGGAAGATCTTCAGCCAGAACTCGTCAACCAGATCGTGCTTCAGGAGCGTCTGGATAAGGTCGCCGCTGCCGTGCACCTGGAGGTCCGGGCCGTCTTGCTGTTTGAGCTTTTTGAGTTCATCCACCAGGACGCCGCTGCTCAAAAAGACCGAGTTACTCCACTCGTGGGTGGTGAGGGTATCCGAGGCAACGTATTTGGTCGCCTTGTTGATCGGGTTTTCGCCGCCGTCGAAGTGCGGCCAGTAGGAGGCAAAAATGTCGAACGTCTTTCTGCCGAGCAGCAGATCAAAGGGCCTGCCCATTTGCTCGTCCATAATCTGGCCGAGAAAGTCGTCAAAGTAGGGAACCGTCCAGCCCCCGTAGGCGAATCCGCCGCTGGGGTCTTCCTGCGGCCCGCCGGGACCTTGCATGACTCCATCGAGCGTTATGAAGGAGAGGACAACCAGTTTTCTCATGTGCCACCTTCTCATATAAGTTGATGGGTTCACTTTCGTTTTAGCTGATTCCCACTTTGGGCGACAAATTCCACGGCGGCGCGAGCAGCCCTCAGACGCCGGGGTATGGACGCGTTCCGCTGCCCGCGCTGCGACTGGCGCGACACCTTCTAATTTCTATAATTGGTCCATGTTCACGCCACTGCTTGCGACCAAACTGTATATCCCCGCGCCCCGGGCTGGCGCGGTTCCGCGTGCCCGCCTCATCGAGCGGCTGAACGAGACACTGTGCAGCGGGGACGACTTCAAGCGCAAACTGACGCTGGTTTCGGCGTCTGCCGGATTTGGCAAAACGATGCTGATCAGCGAATGGGTGGCCGGATGCGCGCGCCCGATCGCGTGGCTGTCGCTCGACGAAGGCGATAACGATCCGCAGCGCTTCCTGGCATACCTGATCGCGGCGCTGCAAACCGCCCTGAAATCGCAGCCGGTGGGGCATCCCGTCGGAGAAGCGGCGATGAGCGCGCTGCAATCCCCGCAGCCGCCGCTTGCCGACTCGATCCTGACGATTCTGCTCAACGATCTCACCGCCATCCCGGATCAAGTGGTGCTCGTCCTCGATGACTACCACGTGATCGACTCCGCGCCGATCGATGCGGCGCTCTCGTTCCTGCTCGATCACCTTCCGCCGCAGATGCATCTGGTCATTGCCACGCGCGAAGATCCGCAGCTTCCCCTGGCGCGACTGCGCGCACGCGACCAACTGACGGAAATCCGCGCCGACGATCTACGTTTTACGCCCGGCGAAGCGGCTGAATTTCTCAATCAGGTGATGGGCCTCGCGCTTTCCACAGAAGCCGTCGCCGCGCTGGAAACGCGCACGGAGGGTTGGATCGCGGGCCTGCAACTGGCGGCGCTTTCGATCCAGGGGGGCGCGGATGCGGCCAGCTTCATCCGGTCGTTTACCGGCAGTCACCGCTACGTCGTGGACTATCTGGTGGAGGAAGTGCTGCACCGGCAGCCGGAGCCTATCCAGGTATTTTTGCTGCGCACATCCATCCTCGACCGGCTGTGCGGCCCGTTGTGTGATGCGGTCACGGACGGCGCGGCGGGATCGGGGCAGGCGGCGCTGGAGTCGCTCGAACAGGCGAACCTGTTTTTGATCCCGCTGGATGACGAGCGGCGGTGGTATCGCTACCATCACCTCTTTGCCGAAGTGCTGCGGCAGCGGCTGGCGCAGGACGGGGATCAGACGGCTGCTGCGCTGCATGCCCGCGCCAGCCGTTGGTACGAGGATAACGGCTTCGAGCTGGAGGCCTTCTATCATGCGGCGGCGGCCAACGACGTCGCGCGGGCGGCCCGGTTGATCGAAGGCGTGGAGGGGCCGCTGTATTTCCGTGGAGCCGCTCGGCGTGTGTTGAACTGGCTGGCCTCGCTTTCGCCCGCGGCGTTCGAGGCGGAACCGTCGCTGTGGGTGATCGACGCCTGGGTGCTGACCGTCACCGGCCAGCAGATCGACAGTGTGGAGGGAAAACTGCGCGCAGCGGAAGCGGCTTTGGACGCGGCGGAGCCGGATGCGCGCACGCGCGATCTCAGCGGCCAGATCGCGACGATCCGCGCCCTGCTGGCCGGTCCGCAGGCTCAGCTTGACGTGATGCTGGCGCAGTCCGAGCGCGCCCTGGACCTGTTAAGCGTGGAGAATCTGCCTGCGCGGACCATGGCGACCTGGGTGCGCGGGCTGGCGTACCAGTACCGGGGGGAGCGTGCGGCGGCGAGGCGGGTTTACGATGACGCCGTCGCCATCAGCCGGAAATCGGGCAATACAATGGTAACGATCGCGGCACTGACCTCCCTGGGCCAGATTCAGGAAGCGGAGACCCAGCTTTATCTCGCGCAGCAATCGTACCGGCGCGTGCTGGAGCTTGTGGGCGATCCGCCGTGGTCGATGGCGTGTGAGGCGCTGCTCGGGCTGGCGCGCCTGCACTACCAGTGGAATGATTTCCCATGCGCCGAAGAGTATGCGCGGCTGGGGCTTGAACTGGGGCGGCAGATCGAAAACATCGATACGCCGGTCGCCTGTGGCGCGCTGCTCGCGCGGCTGCGGCGGGGTCAGGGCGATTTGGACGGCGCGGTGGCGCTCCTGGCGGAAGCGGAAGCATTCGCCCGGCAGCGTAATTTTCTCAATCAACTGCCGCTGGTCGCAGCGGAGCGGGTGCAGATCTTGCTGGGGCAGGGCAACACGTCAGCCGCCGCGCGCGTGGCGGAAGACTACGAACTCCCCCTCAGCCGGGCCCGCATCGCCCTCGCGCAGGGCGAGTACGCCGCCGCATCGGGCATTCTCGACATTGTGCGGCGGGATGCCGGGGCAAAAGGCTGGTGGGACGATCTGCTGCAGGCGGCGGTGCTGGAGGCGGTCGTGCAGCGTGCGCGCGGCGAGGTGGACCCGGCGCGGCAGCAGCTCGAAGACGCGCTGGTGATGGCTACGCCGGGTGGGTTCATCCGCCTCTTCGTGGACGAAGGACCGCCCATGCTCAGGCTGCTGGCCGACGCATCGGCGCGCGGCGTGATGCCCGACTACACGCGTAAGCTGCTGGCGGCTTTCGAGGCGGAGCCGGACGGGGCGAGCCAGACGGTTTCGCAGCCGCTGGCCGAGCCGTTGAGCGAGCGCGAACTGGAAATTCTCAGGCTGGTCGCGTCGGGGCTGTCTAACCGGGAAATCAGCGAGCGGCTTTTCCTCGCCATGAGCACCGTCAAGGGACACAACCGCAACATCTTCGACAAGCTGAACGTCAAACGGCGGACCGAAGCCGTGGCCCGCGCGCAGGAGCTAGGGCTGCTGTAGCGATCTCTCTCCCCGCTGCGCTACCCATACCACCCATTCCCCGAAACCATACTTTAGTAGCTCCACAACAGTACCGCTTTCCCGATAGGCTATCTGTACTTGAACGCGTGACACAATCCGTTTCGACCCAACGAACAGGCAGCCGCCGATGTCCGACCAGCGCGATCCCCAATTGAGCCAGGAATCAATGGTGTATCAAATCCGGCTTGAGGGCCATTTGAACGACCCGTGGGGCGACTGGCTCGGCGGCGTGACGATCGTGCGGGACGCGAACGGCGAGACGCTGGTCACCTGCCCGGTGGCCGATCAGGCGGCGCTGTACGGCCTGCTGCGGAAAGTGCGCGATGCCGGGCTGACGCTGATTTCGATCAATCGCATCGACGCCTGACAGGACATCCGTCACGAGTTCATACACCGCATCCAGATAGCCAATCAAGGAGCATAAGTCATGACGGTCAACACCATTGCCTCCGAAAGCGTTCGCATTCCGGCCCGCACCGCTCGCACCTCGCCGCTGACGATCGCGCGGATCGCAGGGATCCTGTACCTCGTAATCACCATCGCGGCCATCGTCGCCCATTTTTACGTGCCGTCTACCCTGATCGTGCCCGACGATGCCGCCGCAACCGCCAGCAACATCACGGCGTCTGAAACGTTGTTCCGGTTCGGGGGCATCGGCGCTGAATTTGTGGTCCTGTTGAGCGAGATCGTGCTGACGGTTCTGCTTTACGTCCTGCTCAAGCCGGTGAGCCGCACGCTGTCGCTGGTCGCAGCGGTCCCGCGCCTGATCATGACCACGATTCACGGGATCAACCTGCTGAACTACTTCTTCGTCCTGCTGCTCCTGACCGATTCCAGCTACACCGCTGCATTTGACGCCGATCAGCAGCAGGCGCTGGTGTCGCTGTTCCTGGATGCGCATCACTACGGCTTCGCAATCGGCATCGCCTTTTTAATCCTGCACGTCTTCGTGCTCGGCTACCTGATTTACAAGTCTGGCTACATTCCGCGCGTGCTGGGCATCCTGTTCCTGCTGGCCGGACTCGGCTACCTGATCGACAGTGTGGGCATTCTGCTCCTGACCAATTACGAAACGCCGGGGATCGTCGCATTCCTCATCGCCACCGCCGAGATCGCGTTCCCGCTGTGGCTGCTAGTGAAGGGCGTCGATACCGAACGGTGGGCCGCCCGCGCCGCCGAGACGGCCTCATAGCGCCGTGCGGGTGTTCTCGACTGGAGAAGCGCGCGAACGTTATTCAGCGATGGCTAAACCGAAGGCCCAGGTGATCTGCCTGGGCTTTTGTGTTTGACCGGACCTGTGTCGATCAAGCCCGCACCGTGACGGGGTGAGATACCGCGCTAAGAGCGTGTTATGCACTTGTAGCCCCCCATCCCCTAGCCCCTTCCCCCATGCAAGCGGAGGGAAGGGGAAGCCACCCCGCGCAACTCTGTTGCGCGGGGACCCCGGGAAAAACCCGGGCGGGTTTCAAACCCGCCCCTACAGTTCGCAGGGTCACGAGAGCATGAGAAGCCAGTTTTCTCCCTCGAAAAGTGCATAAAGCCTCTAAGGTGACGCAGACATCAAGCGTCGTTGGGTAAGATATATCTTACAAGCAGAAGTGTCCCGTTGTCATGAGACCGGAAGCCTGATCGAGCCGGGAAGAAGGCTGACGTGGCCGGGAACCTGTCCCACCAGCGACGTTCCAGAAGAGGGGATTTGTTTTGGCGATCAAAACAGCGCAGCGGGCTTGAGCAAGCCGCTGCGCTGTGTAAGTGCTTTGAGGTGGGTCGCTCGACCAAAACGGCGACCTCGACCGGATCCTTTTACGCTGTTTTCTCTACGGGTATCGAGCAGCCCGCATTTATACCGTCGAAAGATCCCATTCCTCGTGGAGCTTCGGAACGTCGTTGAGCAGGCGTTTGGTATACGTTTCTTGCGGGTTCAAGATCACGTCGTCGGCAGATCCGCTTTCGACGAATACGCCGTGCTCCATGATGTAGACCGTGTCCGAGACGTAGTAGGCCAGCCCGATGTCGTGCGTGATGAAAATCGGCGTCATGCCGATTTCGTTGCGCAGATCCATCAACATGTCCAGGATCGTCGCGCGCGAGCAGGCGTCGATCATCGAGGTAGGCTCGTCGGCCAGCAGGATTTTCGGCTTCAGCAAAAAGATGCGCGCAATCATCAGGCGCTGCTGCTGCCCACCGGACAGCTCAAAGGGATACTTGTTGGTCAGCTCGTCAAACTTCAAGTTGACAAAGCTGCACGCTTCCTGCATCATCGCGCGTTTTTGTTCGTAAGGCAGCCTGCGCCCGCCGCGCATCCGGATGCAATCGAGCAGGACGGTATCAACCTTCCTGAAGATGTTGTACGAAGAGAACGGGTCCTGGAAGATGGCCTGGATATTTTTCCAGTATTCCTTCTTCTTCCGGTAGGAGCGGATGTCGCGGGGCTTTCCCTCGAACAGGATCTCGCCTTCGGTGGGCTTGAGCAGCCCCAGCAGCATCTTGGCGAGGGTGGTCTTGCCGCTGCCCGACTCCCCAACGATCGAGATGATCTCGCCTTTTTTGAAGCTGAAATCGACGTGATCAACGGCGACAGTCCGCTGCGCGCCAAACCCAAACGTTTTTGTCAGGCCCTTGCCGCTCAGGATCTCCGTATCACTCTTCATTTTCGTACGCCTTCCTCAGATCTTCTTCCGGTATGATGCAGCGATAGGCGCGCCCCCCCTCAACTTCACGCAGATTAATCGACATCACCCGGCATTCGGGCATGACGAATCTACAGCGATCCGCAAACCGGCATCCGGCGGGCGGCTTTTTCAGGTTGGGCGGGGTGCCAGGGATTGCGGTCAGCTTCACATTACGCAACCCCGCCTCTGGGACGATGATCGATCCCATGAGGGCCTTGGAGTAAGGATGGATCGGGTCGAAGACAACTTCCTGGGCAGTGCCCTTCTCCACGATCTGCCCGGCGTACATGACCATGATGTCGTCGGTAACGTTGTAGAGCAGCGGGAGTTCATGCGTGATGAAGATGAGCGCCTTGATGATGCCTTTTTCCATCAAGTCCATGATCATCTTGATGACCATCTTCTGCGACGTCACGTCGAGCGCAGAGGAGGGTTCATCGGCAATCAGCACTTTGGGGGAGAGGATCACCGAGGTGGCGATCACGGTGCGCTGCTTCATGCCACCGGACAGCTCGACGGAATATTTTTGCAGCACTTTGGGCGACAGGCCCAGCAGCTCGAACCGCTCGGCGGCGAGGTCGTAGATCTCTTTTTTTGTGGTCTTGGGATAGTGCGCCTGAACGACATCCTCGATGAAGTTGATGACCTTCTGCGTGGGGTTCAGCGCGTTCATCGCGGCCTGGGGGATGTAGGAAATTTCGTTCCCCAGGATGGTCCTGCGAACGTCGTCGGGGTCCATGCCCGTGATGTTCTGCCCATCGACGATGATTTCCCCGCTGGCGTAGTGCAGCGGCGGAAAGTAGTAGCCCATCAGGCTGAGCGCCAGGGTCGATTTGCCGCAGCCGGACTCACCGGCGATGCCTAACGACCGGCCCTCTTTGACCTTCAGGGAAACGTGATCGACGGCGTAGATTTTTTCCTGGAACCGGGTGACGTAATTGGTCGTAAGCTCGTTAACTTCCAGTATAACTCGTGACATGCGACACTTAGTCCCTTAAGGCCGGGTTGAACACCTGGTCCAGGCCCGTATTCATTAAGTTCATCGAGAACGTGATCAACGCGATCATGACGACGACCGGGAAGTATGCCCACCACTTGCCCATAATGTGCGCCTGGTAAATCATGCCCCAGTTCATCATCAGGCCCAGAGTGGGGACCTCCGTCGTCTTGGGGCCCAGCCCGATGATCGACAGGTTCGCTTCGATCAGGATGCCCGACGAGATTTGCAGGATCAGCGCCATGACGACGTAGGAAGCGAGGTAGGGCAGGATGTCTGTCATCAGAATGTGCGCGACAGAATGCCCGGAAAGTTTCGACAGGTTGACATGATCGCGGTTGCGCAGCGAAATGACCTGCGCACGCACGGCCCTGGCCGTCCATACCCACGACGTCAGCCCGATCACCACGGCGATCACGAAGGCGCCGCGCTCCTCCTGCCCGATGCTGAAGGAGATCAGGATGAGCAGCACAAAGCTGGGGATGACGGTGAACAGGTTGTTGATGAACATGATGATGTCATCAGCGAAGCCGCCCAGATAGCCGGAAACCAAACCCAGCACCAGACCAATCGACGTTGCAATGATCCCCGCGACAAGCCCGATGCTCAAGGATACGCCGGTTGCCTTGACCAGTTCCGTCAGGACATCACGCCCGAAGTTGTCCGTTCCGAGGGGCAGCACGCGGATATTGGGCACCTGGCCGACATTCACGTAATCGGTTTGGTTGACGATGCCCGTTTCTTCAAGCGCGCCCGATTCTGGATTCGGGGCGGCAAGGATCAGCGCCTCGGTGGACATGAGTCCGTCCAGCGAGTTGTTGAGGCGAATATAGTAGTTTCGATCTGCGTTGGTCATGCCGGCGATGCGGAGGGTCTGGTCGAAGTTGTTTGCCCACAGCTCGAGCAGGGCAGCCGTATCGTCGATGTTGATCTCGTCTTGCGAGATGCCCGCGGCGAGGAGCCACTTTTGCATCGCCAGACGGTCGTCCTGGGTCAGCCGGCTGTCAATGCGCTTGGCCGCTGCGTCGTCCAGGATCAGCGTGTAGCGGGTGGACGAATCGACGCTGTCGTAAATGTTTGCGTAGATGCCGGGCGGCAGGAAGGTTCCCCGGCTCACAACGTCCAACGGCGGATATTTTATAAGCAGAGGGTAGATTAACACCGTCAGCAGGATCGCCACTAAGATGACAAAGCCGACGATGAATTTTCCTGATCGAAAGATTTGTTTAAATGTATGTTTCATGATCGTTTTTTCCGCCTATTCGGACTGAGCAGCTTTGACGCGCGGGTCAATCAACCCGTAGACGATTTCGAGGATAAAGAACGCGATCAAAACCATGATGGTGATAATCAGCGTCGTTGCCGAAATCAGCGGGTAGTCGCCACCCAGCACAGCGGTCAGGATGGTTGAGCCAAGCCCTGGATAACTAAAGATCGTTTCTGCGACCAGCGCGCCACCCACCATCGTGCCGATGGACAGCGCCAAGCCGGTGACCTGGGGCAGCATTGCGTTTCTGAAAACGTACCGGATAATCTTGCGGTCTTTGACGCCCAGGAACCGCGCATATTTTACGTAATCCGCGTTTAGCTCGTAGATCGCCATCGAGCGCATGCCGATGGCCTGTCCGCCAACGGTAATCAGCACAATCGACCAGAACGGCAGCTGATAATGCACAATGACGGACCACACAAAATCCCAACTGGTATTGGGAATCATGTCAAATCCATAGCCGCCCGATGTTGGGAACCAACCCAGGTCTACGGCAAAGATCACCAGGAGGATTACCGCCATACCGAACGCGGGTAGATTGCTGAGGAAGAGGCTGAAAGGCAGAAGGACTTTGTCGAAGCCTTTCCGCGTGTAGGCTGCCAGCGCGCCGAGGGTGTTGCCTAATATCCACCCGACGATGATTGCGGGAAACTGCAGCGCTACGGTCCACCAGATGGACGAGCCGATGACATCGGCAACGGTTCGGGGATATTGGCTGATCGAGTAGCCAAAGTCGCCACGAAAGACGTTCCGGATGTAGATCAGGAACTGCTCGATCATGGATTTATCGGTGCCAAACAGCTTGGTGTACTGCTCGTACACGGCCTGAACACCTGTCGCATTGGACATACCCTGGGCCATTCTGGAAACAATGGCGGTGACCGGATCGCCCGGCATCAGGCGAGGCAGAATGAAATTGAGGATGAATGCGCACTGTAGAGTGACAACGAACCAGATCAATTTTTTAAGATAATAGTTCCGATACTCTTTCAACCCGCCGCTCCTGACAGTAAATGTGATGGAAGATACTAAAGAGGTAACAGTCACCTCGTGGTCTCAGCGTCGGGTTTGAGTTCCAACGGCTGAGGCCACTGTGATGAGGTGACTGTTACCCGATCGTCAGTTAATTAGGGGTTGACCAGTTCCAGGTTGTAGAGACCGGCAACACCCCAACCATCCATCATGTCCAGCGGCGGCACGGGCGGGTTGGTACCATCACCGTCATACGGGAAGTTGGTCCAAACGCTTTCGTTCACCGTGTGGAAGGACTGCGGGCGGTACATCAGGGTGAAGGACGGAATGTCAGACAGGTACATCTGGACCAGTTCCGTGTACATTTCCTTCAGCTTGGCTTCGTCGGTTTCCTGCGGGATAGCAGCGATGATCGCGTCCGCGTCAGGATTGGCGTAGCCACCCCAGTTACCGTTCCAGTTGCTCGTCATGCCGTTGAATTCGGAGCTCATCAGCTTGCGGATACGGCTCCAGGGCTGCGTCGGGCCAGCACCATCGCTCCACATCATGAAGATGTCGTAGCCTTCGGGCAGCGGGGCGTCCGACTTGGTGACGACCGTCTGGTATACGGACCACTCGGGGTAGTTCGTGGTGATGTCGATGCCGATTTCCTTACCGGCAGCGGCGACCACTTCGATAGCGGCCTGCCAGTCGGACCAGCCGTTGGGGGCAGTCGCAACGTAGCTCAGCTTCTGGCCGTCCAGCTCACGCCAGCCGTCGCCGTCGGTATCAACGATACCGGCTTCGTCGAGGATGGCATTCGCGCCTTCGATGTCATTGCCAGCCCACTGCAGGTCGGCAACGGCGTCGTGGTCGTACATGGCCTGCTCACCGGCGGTCGGGTTCATCAGCGAGCGCGGAACCTGATCGAAGGTGGCGGACTGGTTGGTCATGGCGTTGGCGATGATGGTCGGGTAGTCGACCGCGATCGCGATAGCCTTACGCACTGCAAGATTGTCCAGACCATAGGAAGACCCGGTCAGGTTGTAGAACGCGGTCGGCAGGGTGGCGCCGATGCCATAGGGGGCTTCCGGCAGGTACGTGGAGATCGGCAGGCCGTCCTGCAGCCAGAGGTCCTGAACGTTGGCGTTGAACTGCTGGCTGACGTCTACTTCACCAGCCTTCAGCGCGGTCGTACCGGCGGCGTTGTCCTTGTAGATGATGTGCGCCAGGTACTTCGGAACGGGCAGCTTGCCCCACATGCTCGCGTCCTGGCCCCAGTAGTTGTCGTCACGGATGAGGACAACCTTGGAGTCGTCGGCGAAGTACTTCATGTACGGGCCGGAGGCCACGACGTCTTCAGCGGCGTCCGCCAGCAGGGCGGTCGCATCGCCAGCGACGCGCTCTTCCAGAACCTGGGTCCAGGCCTTCTGGATGACGTAGTTGGTGCTGACATACGCCTGAACGAGGAGCGGATTGACCGCCGCGCCTGCGTCGTTCAGCTTCGCCTTGATGACGACAGTGTATTCGTCAGTCGCAACGATATCTTCGATGTAATCGACGTTGGCGGCTGCCGTCGGGGTGTTGTACTTGACATGGGTTGCCCAGGTGTAGACCACGTCTTCCGCCGTCAGCGGGGTGTCGTCGCTCCAATGAGCAGCCGGGTTGATCTTGAAGGACAGCTCGGTACGGTCGGCGTTCCACTCGTAGGGGCCTTCCGCCAGCAGCGGGTAGACCTGACCGTCGAGCATGTTGTACAGGTAGGGGGTCTCGAACATGAGGACGCGGGCGTTGTCCTGCTGGGCAATCGTCATCGCGTTGTTGTTGTTATTCGAGAACGGATTCCAACCAACCACCGAGCCCCACTGCTGCCCATTGAAGTACAGCGTCTCATTGCGCGGCAGGTCTTCCTGGGCAATGGACGGGGTCGGGGTTGCGGTCGCGACTAACGCTACCACAAGTAATGCGACAATCAAAAAACGGTTAAGCTTCATTGCGAACACGCTCCTGGAGAAATAAGTAGTACTTAATAGAGTCCCGGTATGTTACCGGTGATCATGAGTTCCTGTGCAGCGACCACCTCCCTCCGGCCCGGACGCGGCAGACTCATAATGTGGTATGGACTCACAAGCTAATTGGGAAACAATCAACTGTGTGACGTAAATATAGATCTTAACGCTTAACCCCATACTTCATGGCTTTCACCATGCGTATCGAGATTATTATACCTCGAAGAATAGCATGAGGAGGTTCATGACGCAAGAACTACAAAGAAAGACCGCATAGGAAAAAAAGTGGTATGCCATTCATAGCGTACCCCATTACGGCTGAGTGCACCGAAACCGGCTCAAATACCAGTTGCCGGACAGTAGTAGAACCCTGGGATTGGACCGCACAGTCACCGCGTCAAATGGTGGGGGCAAAAGGCCGGTTCCAGGCGAAAAAAAGTGGTAGTCGAACGGACTGTTATAGTATTATTAATATACCACTTTGGACTCTTCAAAAATACTCCTTTTGGCGGATTACACCACCCCCTGCCTCTTGTATGATTATGTCATCTGTAGAGCAGTACGATGAAACACAGAAAGGCGGCCAACATGTTTGCGCCCACGAATCCTGAAAATGAACGTATCCGCGCCCAGTCTATCCTGCGCTCGTTCACGGAATATGACGAGGCGGTCGAGCTGTTCGCGCCGAAGAGCGCTCAGTCCGAAGTGACTGAACCCGCTGCCACGACCACACAGAATAACGAGCACTTGATGACGCGGGTTTTCAACGCGGTCAAGCGGGAACGCCGCTCCGGTACCGCTGGGGCCGCTCAGCAGCCCGTGTATTCACCCCGACGGGTTACTACTACCGGCTGCTAACCGCGAACACGCGCAGCGGTAGATCGCACACCTGGAGATGTGTAGTAACAACGCCCACAGCACGCCCTGCTGTGGGCGTTTGTTTTGCCCGGTGACCGCCAGGGCGCGGCACCGCCATGCTGCTAGTTGACCGCCCCAATACCGGAGCGATTCCGCGCACTGCGCAGTGTCCACCGCCATAAAGCCGCAAGCAGCAGCTCACGAAGCAGCAGCGTCCCGATTATGAATAACACGGCATAACCCAGGTCTATCCGGGACATGTAGCTTGCCATGGGGCCGAGGGTCGCCGCCGATAAAATGCTCGTGAAATTCAGCCGCCATGTTTCTCCCCGTTCAAGCGTCAAAAGCGTTTCTACGACAACGATCTCGGCCAGCCAGATAGACAGGACCGCCACGATCGAGGTCAGCATCGCCGCACGGATCGAGCGGGCGGCTGTGCCCGATGCCAGCGCCGCCACCGCCAACAGCGCGTAATACTGGATGCGGTCGAAGAGAAAGAGCAGGCTGCCCAAAACGGGAACCGCAAACATCGCGGCGTAGAGTATGACGTCATGCCATCCGCCGGACTGAATCGTGTCAACCGGTATCAGCGTCAGGCTGGTGATCCCGATGACGGCGGCGGCGCTCATCAGCAGGATGCCGATCGTGTACGTCAGCACCCGGATGTGCCACAGCGCCCCGCTGGCTTTGCCGAGCAGAATCGCGTTGGTGTCGTAGGGAACGGCGAGCAGAAACTCCCACCTCGATTTGGTGCGCTCCTCCACGATGATGGGGCCCAGGGTCAACGCGAGCGCCAGCGTAAAAATCAGCAGGGGGGGCACGAAGAAAAAAAGGATGTTCTTGACGTAGAGAATGCCCAGGAGGATCCACAACAGCCCGACCGGCAGCCAGAGGATGCGAAAGCGACCACTTTGCTCGATGACGGTGCGCCAGCTTGAAGCCCGGCTCGCATCGCGCAGAAAAATGGCATTTTCAGAGGCGCCCGAGCCTAAGAATACGTAAGCAAACAGCATCCAGGTAATCATTGGCGTAGTTAGTCCGATCGGATGACGGGGTGAGTGCGGGCGGTAAGGTATTTTAAGTTGGGCGTACGCAGTGAGGCGGCATCGTCTACCCTCTATTATTGTGCCATCTTGCTTTGATTGCTAGATGACAGCACGCACCCAACCGGCTGACGTTTGGTGCTGGGGTATGCATTTTAGCCTCCCATCCCCTGGCCCCTTCCCCCACGCAAGCGGAGGGAAGGGGAATCACCCCACGCAACCCTGTTGCGCGGGGACCCTGGCGGAAAAACGGGCGGAGCAAGCCCCGCCCCTACGGATCACGGGATCATGAATGCGCGAGAAATCGGTTCTCGCGCTCAAAAGCGCATGACAGCGACAAGAAAAAGCGGTATCGAGAAACCTCGATACCGCTTTGGCGTTGAAGCGGAAAGAAGACCGGATGGCGTTTAGCGCGATTTCACGGCCAGCATGTTTGGCGTGAGCGGGATGGTCGCGTTGGTGACGGTGATCGTGCGCTGCTCGCTCGGTTCCAGGTCGAAGTAGTTGTCGCTGAACGCGGTGCCTTCATGCGGCACGCTCAGGTTTACGAAATACGCGTATTTGTCGGCGCTGATATGGACGTTCAGCGTGTGTTCGTCCACCGCCTCGATCGTCACCGAGACGGGCAGCGCGTCGCGCTGAAGGTCCATGATCGGCACGAAGAAGTGGCGGTTGGCCGGGAACAGCCCGCTTGCCGACTGCACGCTGAGGTAGCGATCCGGCCCGGCGGCGAGATTCTCGGCGGCCAGCCGGACCACGCACGCGCTGCTGTTCGGCTCCAGCGACACCGCTTCTTCACGCTGCCAGAATGTCTGCCCGTCGAAAGCGCGCAGGCGGATGGTCACGGTGTCGTCCAGCGCGGCCAGCCGGTCGTTGGTGATCCACAGCTCCACGCTGCCGTCGTCCAGCGCCTTGAACGAGGCCAGCACCGGGGCGTAAACGCGCTTGGCGTAGAAGTAGCCCGCTTTGCCGAAGCCGTAGTAGTCCACCACGCTCCAGCTCAGCACCGGCCAGCAGTCGTTCAACTGCCAGAACAGCGTGCCGGAGCAGTGCGGCTTGCGGCGGCGGAAGTGCTCGATCCCGAACTTCAGCCCTTCGGCCTGCGCGATCATGCTGAAGTCGATGTACTCGTCCAGGTCCTTGGGCACCCCGGTGACGCCTTCCATCAGCCGGTCGCCCTTGTTCTTGGGGTTGTCCTTGTTGTGGTGGTCCATCGACGGGCTGTGGTGGTAAAGCTGGTCGGCGGGGATGTTGCGCCGCAGCGTCTCGAAGACCGGCGCGGCGTGCATGCCAAACTCGCTGACGAAGCGCGCGGTGTCGTTCGCGTAGCGGCGGTAGGAGACACCTTCCGCGCTGTAATCGACCTTCGGCTCCTCGCCAAACTTACGCGGGCTGGCACCGTGCCACACGTCCCAGTTGTGGCGGTCGCCGTCCGTCATGCTGTTGTGATCGTTGCCGCCGTAGGGGCTGCCGGGCCAGTAGGGGATCTGCCCGTCCAGCTCGGCGCAGGCGCGCGGCAGGATCTCGTCGTAGTAGAGCGAGCCGGGGATATACGCCAGCTGCTTCTGCCAGAAGACCTGATCGAAGATCCACTGGTTTTCGTTGTTGCCGCACCACACCGCCATACACGGGTGTGAGCGCAGGCGGGCGACCTGATAGCGGGCTTCGGCCTCGACCTCCGACACGAACTCCGGCTCGTCTTCGGGGTAGAGGGCGCAGGCGAACATGAAGTCCTGCCAGATCAGCAGGCCCATCCGGTCGCACAGGTCGTAAAACACGTCGTGCTCGTAGATGCCGCCGCCCCAGACGCGCAGCATGTTCATGTGGGCATCGCACGCGGTGCTCAGCAGGGATTCGTACCGCTCGGACGGAATTGTGCCGACGAAGGAGTCCGCCGGAATCCAGTCTGCGCCCTTGGCAAAAAGCGGCACGCCGTTAAGCACGAAGCGGAAGAAGCGCGTGCCCGGCTCGGCGGGGTCGGGCGACTGGTCCAGCTCGATGGTGCGGATGCCGACCTGCTGGGCGTGTTGGTCCAGCTCGACGCCGCCCTGCGCCAGCGTGACCTGAAGCGCATACAGCGCAGGCTCACCGAGGTCATGCGTCCACCACAGCGCGGCGTCTTCGACCGTCAGGTAGGCCGTGCCGCTAACGCTCTCGCCCTCACCGTGCAGCGGGATCGTCGCGGTAACGGGCGACGCGCCTTCGCGGTCCAGCCGGGCGCTGGCCGCCAGCGCGCCCTGCGCGGCGAAACGGTCGGCCTCGACCCACACGGCGACGACGGCCCGGTTCTGGTCGCGGTCGATCTCAAGCGTGTAGAAGTGCACGCCCGCGATCGCGGCGCGGGACTCGCGGCGCAGCTCGACCGGACGCCAGATACCCACTTCCGGCAGGCGCGGACCCCAGTCCCAGCCGTAGCTGAACTGGGCTTTGCGCATGAAGACGCGCGGCTCGTGTTTCCACTGCCATTCCGTCTTGAACTGCTCGAAGCCTTCGGTGTGGGCCAGCGGGCGATCGAAGCACAGCGCGAGGGTGTTCGGCTGGTTGGGCAGCAGCCTGTCGCTGACGTCGAACGCCGCCTCGCGGAACATGTTCTGGTGCTGGCCCAGTTTCTCGCCGTTGAGCCAGATGGTTACAAACGTGTCCAGCCCGTGAAAGATCAGCCGCCACCGCTCACCTGCCGCCAGCGGCTCCGCCGGGCCGTCAAACGTCAGGCGGTACCACCACTCACGATCCTCGATCCAGGCGCACTGTTCCTCGTTCCGGTCGTAAAACGGGTCTTCGATGCGCCCGGCAGCGATAAGCGCGGGATGGACGCCGCCCGGCACATCGACCGGCAGCCACGCGTTGTCATCAAAACTGACCTGAAATGCCCCGGCGTCCAGTCCTTCGCCGGGGGCAAAATCATTCAACTTCCAGGGGGACGATAAAAACACGCTGGGCATCAACTAACACCTTTCCATTTATTCTAAAATAACCCATTCTTCACGCGATTATGACGCATGCCGGGCTGGACGCAAATCCTATAGCGCCCCGGCAGAGGGGCACACAAAGAAGCCGAATCCTGACTTCGTGGGAAGCAAGATCCGGCTTCTGGTGCGAGCGGTTAGGAGCGTTTAGGCAACGACTTCAAATTCCGCATGGAGCGTCGCCTGCGAGTCGGACCCCACCCAGACATCGAAGGGGGCGGCGTCCTGGACCCACTGGCCGAGGCTCGAACTCCAGTACGTGAGCTGGTCCGGGCCAAGCTCGAAAGTGACGGTTTTGGTCTCGCCGGGCTGGAGCGGCACGCGCTCGAAGCCCTTCAGCTCGCGCATGGGGCGCGAGTCGCTGCCAAACCGCTGGTGGATGTACAACTGCACCACTTCATCGCCCGCCACGCTGCCGGTATTGGTCACGTCGGCGGTGACGGTCAGCGCCTCGCCCACCTTCATCTGCGACGCGGAGAGCTTCAGGTTCCTGATTTCGAAGGTGGTATAGCTCAGGCCAAAGCCGAAGGGATAGAGCGGCGTGGTGGGGCTGTCCCAGTAGCGCGAACGGTACATGAAGTGGTCTTCGGGCTGGTGCGTCAGCGTGCGCGCGTAGTACAGCGGGGCATGGCCGCCGCTGCGCGGGAACGTCACGGGCAGCTTGCCGCCGGGGTTGGCGTCACCAAACAGGATGTCGGCCACCGCGTGCCCGCCTTCCGTGCCCGGCTCCCACGCTTCGAGGATCGCCGGGACGTGCTCCGCCGCCCAGTTGATGCTGAGTGGACGGCCATTCAGCAGCACTAACACGACCGGCTTGCCGAGCGCTACCACGGTTTTGAGCAGCTCTTCCTGCCGCCCCGGCAGGTCAATCGATCCGCGCGAGGCCGCTTCGCCCGCCATCAGATCGGTTTCGCCCAGGACCATGATCACCAGATCCGCGCCCTGTGCCGTTTCAACAGCCGTCTGGAAGGCCGCTTCCGCCGCTTCGGGCGTTTGGGCGGGCTTCTTCTTGCCCGGTTCAAAGTCCTCGAAGAACGACGGGTAATCGCGCCGGATCTCAGGGCCGGGGGCGTACTCGACGCGCGCGTCGGGCAGTTTGGCGCGGATGCCTTCGAGCACGGTCACCGCGGCGGGCTGGTGGCCGAAGACCATCCACGAGCCTTCCGTGGCTTCCATCGAGTCGGCCACCGGGCCGATGACGGCCACGTGCTTCAGGTCTTTCGACAGCGGCAGCAGGCCGCCTTCGTTGCGCAGCAGGACCATCGAGCGCTGCGCCGCCCGCCGCGACGCGTCGCGGTGTTCCGGCAGGGCGATGACCCGATCGAGCAGATCTTCGTCGGTATATGGATGCTCAAAGAGGCCCATCTGCACCTTGAGGGCGAGGATCGGGCGCACGGCTGCGTCGATGATGGCTTCATCGAGCGTGCCATCCTCCACCAGCCCGGCCAGATTCTCCAGATAGGCACCGCTTGCCATGTCCATATCGAGGCCCGCGCTCAGGGCGCGGAACGCGGCGTCGCGGTTATCGCGGGCGAAATGCTGGATGACGAGATTGCCGACCGCGAAAGCGTCGCTGACGACGAAGCCCCGGAAGCCCCACTCGTCGCGCAGGACCTCGCGCAGCAGCCAGGGATTCCCCGCCGCCGGGACGTTGTTGAGGTCCATGTAGGCGCTCATGAAGGTTCCGACGCCCGCATCCACGGCGGCCTTGAAGGGCGGGAAGTATACGTTGCGCAGTTGGGCTTCGGGCAGGAAGACCGGGTCATAGTCGCGCCCGCCGTCCGCAGCACCGTATCCGGCGAAGTGCTTGGCGCAGGCGATCACGTGATCGGGCGCGCCGGGATAGGGACCCTGGAAGCCGCGCACCTGCGCCGCCGCCATCGCCGCGCCCAGGACGGGATCTTCACCCGCGCCTTCAACGATGCGGCCCCAGCGGACGTCGCGGGCGATGTCGAGCATGGGGCCGAAGGTCCAGTGCAGACCGGCAGCGCGGGCTTCTTTGGCCGCGACCGACTGCGCCTGCTCGGCTGTGTCGGGATCCCAGGACGCGGCCATCGCCAGCGGTACGGGGAAGATCGTGCGGTAGCCGTGGATCACGTCCAGGGCGAAGAGCAGGGGGATCTTCGAGGGGCTTTCCTCGACGGCGATCTTTTGCAGTTCGTTGAACTTTTTGGTGTCGTTGAGCCACAGGACCGATCCGGCTCCACCCTGACGAATGACGTCGTCGGGCTTTGGCCCCGGCATGAAATCGGCGCCGCCGATCTGGACGAGCTGGCCGACCTTCTCCGCGAGGCTCAACTGCCCCAGGAGTTCTTCGACACGCGCGGCGACGTCGGCTTGCGAGGGAACAGGTGCGGGTGTTTCTACGGTCGTCATTTGTTTCTAATGTCTCCTTTTAAGCTACTAATACTCAGCTATTTTTACGGGCGTTGGAAATCAAGGATCGATGATAGGTAGTGGACTCATTCCCCCTTTAATAAGATGAGAAACTGTTGAAACATGTGCGCCATCTGGAAGCGGTCCGGCTCGTAGAGCCACTGCACCTGCAGGCCGTCCATGATGGCAAACAGCATGATCACCAACTCTTCGGCGGGAATATCACGGCGAATTTCGCCGCGCGCCTGCGCTTCTTCCAGAATGCCGATGCTTTGTTCCCGCAGGGTCTGGTAGCGCCGCTTAAAAAACTCATGCCCGGGATGCGTCTCGTCAATGCTTTCCGCGACCAGCACGGTAAAAAGCTGCACCAGCCCTGGCACCGTCTCGTTGTATTCCACCAGATCTTGAAGCAGGGCGAGGGGCGCTTTCGTGCCGTCCTGCAGGGCCGCATCGAACTTTTGCCGATCGCTGCGATCGCGCTCGGCCAGGACTTCCATTAACAGATGGGCTTTGCTGGGGAAGTGGTACAACAAGCCCGGCTCGGTGACCCCAGCAGCTTTGGCGATGTCGGCCAGCTTTGCGCCGTGGTAGCCGTTCTGCCCGAAGAAGTGGATCGCTTCGCGGATCACCTGTGCTTTGCGCTGTGTGGTTCGTTCGGCCTGAGTACGTTTTGGCTTTGGTTTTTCGCTCATATGCTCATTATACGCCTTTTTTCAACTTACTTACCTAAGATTAAGTAAGTATTTCGGACGAAAGCTTAAAGAGTGAGGTCGGAATTTCGATAGAACCTGTTATGAACTTATACCCCCCATCCCCTGGCTCCTTCCCCCACGAAAGCGGAGCTGAGGGGGCGACAGTAACTTTTTCGCAGCGCATCGCACATGCTTCTATGGCAT
>NZ_DAISHJ010000077.1:0-23735 GCF_036822615.1 Aggregatilinea sp.
GGGGCCCGCGCGAAACCAAAGCACGCGCCACGGGCGAGCGGCTCTACAAGGCGCTGCCCGGCGCGATGATCGCCGTCGACGAGGCGCAGGGCACGGTGGACGCCATCGTGTCCGTGTTCGGCATCGTGGATGACGGCGACGACATTATCCACGCCGGCTCGTTCACCAAGACGCTGACCGAGCGCGCGGGACGCATCCGGGTGCTCGACTCCCACAACAACTGGAGCACCATCTCGGTGGTCGGCAAGCCGCTCGAAATGCGCGAGGTCGGGCGCGACGAGCTGCCGGACGAGATCCGGACCAAGTACCCGGACGCGACCGGCGGTCTCTGGACCCGCACGCAGTACCTCATCGACACGCCGGAAGGAATGGGCGTGTTCAAGCGCATCGCGGCGGGTGCCGTCAGCGAGTACAGCATCGGCTTCGACATCGTCGGCAAGGCCGATTACAGCAAGATCGAGCGCGATGGCAAGTCGCGCACCGTGCGCAACATCCGCGAGGTGCGATTCTGGGAGTACTCGCCCGTGGTGTGGGGCATGAACCCCGCCACGGCGACCGTGGCCGTGAAGGCCGCGACGACCTTCGAGGACCTGCCCCTGGCCGATCGCGACCGGGCCTGGGACGGCGCTGCCGCCGAGGGACGCGTGCGCGACTGGGCGGGGGGTGACGAGGCGATGGACTGGGCGGCGTATCGCCGTGCCTTCATGTGGTACGACGAGGCCGCGCCGGAGCAGGTCGGCTCGTACAAGCTGGGCTTTGCGGACGTGATTGACGGCACACTCACCGCGATTCCGCGCGGCGTGATGGCCGTAGGAAACGTGCTCCAGGGCGGTCGCGGCGGCGTGGATATCCCCACGGGCGACGAGGACGGCGTGAAGGCGCACTGCGAGCGCTACTACACCAAGATGCGCGAGACCTTCGACGACGACACGCTCGTGCCGCCGTGGAACAAATCGCGCAAGGAATACACCCCCGATGGGCCGCAGCCGCGCCTGGGCGACAACCTGGTCGCCGACGTGCAAAGCATCCTGACCAGCCGGATCGGGTCGTACCTGAAAGACGGCTACATCGACGGCGACGAGCACAGCGACCTGCTGGCGCTCGTCGAGGACGTCATCGCCCTGATTCGGGACCGGCTGCCGGAAGATCTGGCGCTGCGCCCGCTGCCGTCGTGGTCGATGATGGACTGGTTTTTCTTTGCCGGGCATGGGCCGGACCTCGCGAAAGCGGGGCGCGTGCTCAGCCAACGGAATTGGGACCGGGTCACGTCGGCCCGGGACCTGCTGACTGACGTGTTAGACAGCGCCGGGGTGGGGGATGCGGCAGCCGATGACGGCGACAGCAAAGCCACCGCTCCCGGCGATTCCCCTCGCGCCACGCTCGACCAGGAGGAAGCCCCTCCGCTGGCCGGGTCGACCCCGCCGCCTGCACCCACCTCGGAAGAGGCCGGGCCGCAGCCGGGTGATTCACCCACCGGTGACACGATGCTGCTGGCGCGCGCTCGTCTCGCATTAACAACGCTGGAGGAACTCCGATGACACTCTCACTCAACGTGAAGGACCGGATCGGGAAAGCCAAAGCGCTCTACGAAGAGGCGATCCGCCTCGTCGAGGAGGGCGCCGATCCGGAGGCTGGCCAGAAGGCAATGGGCCTGATGGAAGAAGCCGACAAGCTGCGCGAATCGGTGGTGCAGGCCGGTGAGGTCCTGACCACCGCGCAGGAAAAGATGGGCGAAATCGACGCGCTGGCGGGCCGTCAGGTCCCCGGCTCGAAGAAGTTCGCCGACCTGGGCGAGTTCACGTATGCCGTCTGGCAGTCAATGAACCCGCGCAATACCAAGGGTATTGACCCGCGCCTGGTCTACTTCCACGAGGAGCGGGCCGGCGGGCACGACGCCAAAGACATGGGCGGCAACGTCGGCGAGGACGGCGGCTACCTCATTCCGCAGGAGCAGCGCACCGAGCTGATGAGCATCTCGGCGGAGGATGCCATCGTGCGCCCGCGCGCGCAGATCATCCGCATGACACGGCGGCAAGTCGGCATTCCGGTGGTGGACCAGACTGGCACCACGGCCAACAGACCGCACTGGTTCGGCGGCCTGCAGTTCTACTGGCAGGAAGAGGCTTCCGAGGCGACCGAGAGCGATCCGAAGTTCAAAGAGGTCACGCTGACCGCGCGGGAGATGATCGGCTACACCCGCGCGCCGAACAGCCTGATCGATGACGCGGCGATCTCGCTCGGTGACTTCCTGTCGGGGCCGATGGGCTTCGCCGGAGGCGTGGCGTGGATGGAAGACGACGCCTTCATCAACGGCTCCGGCGCAGGACAGCCGCTCGGCGTGCTCAACTCGCCGTGTCTGGTCTCCGTCGCGCGCGAGAGCAAGACGGGCAAGGTGACGTTCACCGACCTCGCGCGCCTGCGCGCGGCCTTCCTGGCCACCGGCGGCAAGGGCGTCTGGGTGCTCAGCCAGGGCCTGATGGACGAGATCATCACGCTCAACGGCCCGACCGGCAACCCGTCCTACATCTGGACCCCGAACGCGGCGACCGGTCTGCCCGGCACGCTGCTGGGGCTGCCCGTGATGTGGACCGAAAAGACCCCGGCCCCGGGCCAGCCCGGCGACGCGCTGCTGGCCAACTTCGCGTTCTACCTCGTGGGCGATCGCCAGGCCACGACCATCGACAGCACTCAGTACGACCAGTGGAAGTACAACAAAACCTCCTGGCGCGTGGTGCACCGTGTCGACGGGCAGCCCTGGCTGTCGTCCCCGCTGACCCTGAAGGACGGGGTGACGCAAATCTCGCCGTTCGTGCGGCTCTCGTCGAAGTCGACGTAGCAGCCCTCGCGTCCACATGAGAGGCCCCGCGCGGCAGTGCTGTCGCGCGGGGTAATTCGCCCACCTACCGCCTGAGCATCGTGAAGGGAGATCGTGATGACGGCGCTTATCACCGAAGGACTGGAATACCTGGGCGGGATTGCCCCGGCCAGCCATTCCACTGAGCAAAACACCGGCAGCATCAACTGCGGGCTGTACGAGCGCGTGCTGGTGGTCCTGCACTGCGGGGTCATCGGCGGCAACCTGGACGTCGACATCGAGCAGCAGGCCAGCTCGGGGGGCACCCCCAAGGCGCTGGACAGCAACTCGAAGGACGTCGCGAAGACGGCCACGACGGACAACGACACCGTGACCGCCATCAACATCAACGCCGAAGAGTTCGACGTGAACAACGGCTACGAGTACCTGAACGTCGAGGTCACGCCCGCTTCCGCGGGGATCTTCGGCGTGCAGGTGTGGGGTGTGCCGCGCTACAAGCCGGCTGCTAACGCCCTGCTGGATGCCGTCGTCGAATAATCGACCGAGGCATAGACCGTGTGGGGCCGGACTTTTCCCGGCCCCCTTCTTCCGGAGGACGTATGTGGATCAGGCTGGTAACGCGCAAAACGGTGCTCATAGCCGGTGACGCGGTGTCCTACTGCCCGGGCGATCTGATCGAGGTCGGCGGCCACCTTGCGCGCAAGTGGATCGCGGCGGGCGATGCGGTCGAAGCGCAGCTGGACCTGCGCGCGGCGGTCGTGCCCACGGCAGGGATCGCCTGCCACGGCAGCATCGACACGGCGCTGCGCGACCGCCTGGCGCGCGTGGACGGCCTGCGCATGTCGTTCCACCAGGACGACTGGCCTGTGCTGCCCTATACCGAGACGCTGCTCTGGGTGCCTGAGTTCGAGCCGCGCCTGGACCTGTTGGTGCAGGGCTTCAAGCTGCTCCAGCAGTGGCAGGTGGCCGTGCCGCTCTGGGACTACGAGACGCTCGCCGCGCACGTGGGGAGTGAGGAGGAGCGCGCCTACACCGAAACGATCGTCCGTGACCTGCGCGTCCCGCTGCGTGACACGCGCCTGATCTTCGCCCGGCGCTGCCCGGATACGCGGCGCCTCGTGGCAACCTGGTGCGAGGAGCGCCGGCGCTTCGAGGAGGGTGACGACCGGCTGGCCTTCCTGCGCGCGCTGTATCTCGTCAAGCCGGTGATCTGCGACCTGCCGAATTCCTGGACGAACAATGGCCGGAAACGATAGAGGTGTCGCGATGATCGCGCTCGGGTCCAAAGCGCAGCAGGCCGCGACCCGCGCCCAGCAAGCGCTGGCGCGCGTCTGTCCGGATCTGCCGGTGGACACGGTGATGCGCTGTCCGGCGGGCATGACGGCAGTCGAAGGGTCCCGTTACCTGAAAACGGGGCTGTTCGACTGGACGTCATTCGAGCACGTCGCCTACCTGGACGCGGATACCGTGGTGCATCAGGACCTCCAGGTCGGGTTCGCGGCTCTCGACGACGGGTTCGACCTGGCGCTGTGTGCCAGTCGTAACCAGGGCGACGAGCTGCTGTGGCACGTGGGTGTGGACGACCGGCGCGAGACGCTGGCCGTGATGGGCTGTAGCGAGGTGCTGCAGCTGCAGGCGGGCGTCTTCTTCGTAGCGCGCAACGCACGCACGCAGGCGCTGTTCGCCGCGTGGCGGTCGGAGTGGGCGCGCTTTCGCGGCCAGGACCAGGGGGCACTGCTGCGCGCACTGCGGCGTGTGCCAGTCCGGATCTGGCTGCTAGGGCAGCCGTTCAACGGCGGCGCGGTCATTGCGCATCACTTCGGAGAGCTGAGGGACGGAGCATGAGAGTTCACATCGTCTGCCGCGATGCCACGAGTGATCAGGTGCTGGCGCGCCTGGCTGGGATGCTGGCCGCGGCGCCGGGCTTTACGGTGTCGGAGCGCCCCGATCTTGCGGCGTCGGTCAACTACTTCTTCCCGTACCTGGAATGGGATCGCCACCGTGAGTTCAAAGCGACGCCGACGGCAGCCTGGTTTACCCACCGCGACATCGGGCGCAAGGAGAAGGAGACCCTCTGGGCGGAGGCTGCTCAGGCGGTCGATCTGCGCTTGACGTCGTCCCCGGTGTACGCGCGCGAGCTGGAGACCGTCGGCGCGACAGCGCTCGTGACCCCGCCGTTGGACCGGGAACGGTTCGCGCTGGCAGACCGCCCACCGCACGACCGGTCCGTTATCGGCACGTCGGGCTACGTGTACCCGGGCGGGCGCAAGGGCGAGAAGTTGTTGGCGCGCTTGGCGCGTGAGGTCGAGGCGGACGTCATCGCCTGCGGCGAAGGCTGGCCCGTTCCGACACAGCACCTCGACTGGGGTGCCGTGCCGGGCTTTTACCAGTCGCTCGACCTGTACGTCTGCACGAGCCGGATCGAGGGCATTGGCTACGGGCCGCTCGAAGCGATGGCCTGCGGGGTGCCGGTGGTCGTGCCGGAAGGCGTCGGCGTCTTCGACGAGCTGCCGCACTTCGCCGATGTCCACCGCTACGCGCCGGGGCAGTATGCCAGCCTGAAGGCGGCGGTCGATGCCGCCCTGGCGCGGATCATTGCGGGGCAGGTGGACCACCGCGCGTTGCGCGAATCGACCTGGTCGTACACCGCCGAGGCGTGGATCGACACGCACCTGGAGGCCTTCGAGGACCTGCTCGACCTGCCGACGGCGCCGCTTGACGTCGAGCCAGCGATCGCTGCGGAGGGCGAGTGGCGGCAGCGGGCGGGGATCTACATCGTCGCCTACGGCGATCCGGCGCGCAACTGTGCTAAACGGGCCATTCAGAGTGCCAAGGCGTTCATGCCCGATCTGCCCGTCGTGCTCGTCTCGGACCGGGCCCTGGGCGCGGGCGAAGACGCGACCTTCGAGCACAGCGACGACGACCTGGGAGCTCGCTCGGTCAAGACCGAAATCTACGACCTGGCGCCCGAGGCCTGGGAGTACGTGCTGTACCTGGACGCCGACACGGAAGTTGTGGCCGATATCTCGTTTTTGTTCCAGGTCCTGGCAGATGGCTGGGACGCCGTATTTTGCATCAACCCTGCTCAATACGTGCTCGCGCGGGAGATGAGCCGCCCGGACAACGCGGACGAAATCCGCGAGACCTTCGCCCAGTTGGGCACGGACGAGCTGCTCCAGCTGAATGGCGGGGTGTTTGGGTTCCGTCGCGGTGAGCGCACGGCGGCGTTCTTCCGGGCCTGGCACGCGGAGTGGAAACGCTACGGCAAGCGCGACCAGGCCGCGCTCGACCGGGTGCTGTACCGCGCGCCGCTCCGAGTCTACGTCCTGGGTAACGAGTGGAACACGATCACGCGCTACCTGCCGCCCGAGCGGACGGCGGGCATTTTGCACTACCCGATGCAGGCGCGCCGGTGGAAGGGTGCGGTCAAAGGACGGCTCGATTCGTCGGAAGCCTGGGCAAGCGTACACCCTGGAGGCAAGGCATGATACACCACGTGAGCACCAACCCTCTCGCGATGGACATCCGAGAGGTTCCAGCTAGTGACATCCTCGACTTTTTCGCCTCTACGCCGGGCATCCCCGTGGCGCTCGACGTGGCGCGGGAGCGCGTGGGGACGATCAAGGCCAAGCGCGAAATCGCGGCGTACCAGGCGGCGGTGCTCTACGCCCTGGCCCGTCAGTATGACTACGAGGGCGCGCACCTGCTGGAGATCGGCACGGCGCTGGGCTTCTCGGCCAGCGTCCTCGCGCAGGCGGCCCCGCACGCGCACATCACGACCCTCAACCCGCGCGAAGATGAATCCGCTGCCGCGCGGCTCAACCTGGGCGTGTTCCCCAACGTCACGGTGGTCGCGGCGGCCAGCTGGGATTACCTGGCACACTACCGCCTCCCGCTGTTGGACCTGGTTTTCGTGGACGGGGACCACGCGCGAGTTCGCCGCGACCTGCCCTGGTGGAACCTGCTGCGCCCGGGCGGGCTGATGGTCTTCCACGACTACAGCCCGGAAGGGACCTATCGCGCGTGCCCGCCCGTCTTCGAGGCGCTCAATGAGTTCGCCGAACTATTGGGGCGTGCCTTCGACGTGCTCGTGGTCGACGATGGTGGGGTCGGCATGGCCGGGTTCTACCGCCGGGCGGACGATCTGCCCGCTGTGCCCGCCGGACCGGAGGGATGACGCATGACGTACCCGTTTGCGAACGAGCCCAAAAACGACAAGCGGGCGTTGCCCGAGACCCCGCCACCGCCGTCTCGCGACAGCGGGGCTGATTGGAAGCAGGTGGCCGCGCCCAGGCGGGACGACTTTGACCCCACTTACCTGCTGTGCGCCATCGCGTTTGTCGAGTCCGTGCTCCTCATCCTGATCGGCCTGGGGGTGATCTCATGACCGCGTACGTGACCGCCGAGGAGATTCGTGCCCAGGCGGGCAAGCTGAGCGATACGGACGACACCCTGCTGGGGGCGCTGGCCGCCGCCGCCACCGAGGCGATCAACAACTACTGCGGGCGCCCGGACGGCTTCCTGGCCGCCGCGACCGGCTCGGCGCGGCTCTTCGCGGGCACCGGCACGGCCACGATGCGCATCGACGAGTGCGCAGCGATCAGCCTGGTCGAAGTCAAGGACAGCGTCACCGACACCGGCTACACGGCCTGGGCCGCCAGCGACTGGATCGGGTTCTCGGGGGACCCGATGCGCCCCGACTTCAACCGGCTGCCGTACACCGGGCTGATGATCGCCCCCGGAGGCAGTTACGCCGCCTTCAGCGACGGGCGCTACAACGGGCGCGGCGGGTTCCGCCCAGCTGCGGATCGCATGCAGGCCGTGCCTACCGTGCGTGTGACGGCGCGCTGGGGCTACGCCCTGGTGCTGCCGGATGTCATTCGTCAAGCGTGTATCACGCAAGCGTCGCGCTGGTACAAGCGCGGCCAGGCGTCCTGGTCGGACGCGATCGGCAATGCCGACGTCGGCCAGCTGTTCTATCGCCGCGTGCTCGATCCCGACGTCGAGCTGATGCTCAAAGCCGGTCGGTTCGTCCGGATGGCGGTGGGATAAATGCCACTCACGACGGAGGTCAAGGGGCTGCTTGCCGCGCAGCGCAAGCTGGAGCAGGTGACGCGGGATCTGCAGGGCGAGGACATGACGCGCGCCTTCCGTGAGAGTGCCATGCTCGTCACCCGCGACGCGAAGATTCTGGCGCCGGTTGACCGTGGGCACCTGAAGGCCTCCATCACCCCCGCGGTGCGCCAGCGCGACAACGTCATCGAGGGCGTCGTCGGCAGCAACGTGGCCTATGCGCCGTACCAGGAGACCGGGACCCGCCCGCACTGGCCGCCGCTTGCAGCGCTGGAAACGTGGGCGCGCCGGCACGGCACGTCGGCCTACGTGGTCGCCCGCGCGATTGCACGCCGGGGCACCAAGGGGCGGCGCTACCTGCAGGGTGCGTTCGAGAAGAATCGCAGCGCCATCCAGAAGCGAATTGGCCGGGCGGTCAACGGGATTGTGAAGAAATGACGGGGGGAATCGATGAGTGATGTCTTGCTGCGTGACCTGGTCGAAGGCGTGCGGTCCACCCTGGCGACGGCGGTCGAGGTCGAGCGCGCCACGGCGCACGAGGCCCTGACGGAAGACATGCCGGACGCCCAGATGCTGGAGATTTACGCCGAGGAAGGCAGCGCCGACCCGACCACAAAAACGGACCGGACCACGTTCGGCGGCGGCCTGCGACAGGAGCGCTGCCAGGTCATGGCCGATTATTACACCCGGCTGCGGTCCAGCATCGGGGATGACATGGCGCTGCTGATCGACGGGATCGACTCGATTCGCGCCGTGCTCAACAGCCAGGACCACCAACCGCTGTTTGGCACGGCGGGCATCGTGTCGTTCACGTGGTCGTGGCAGCGGGTGATCTTCGAACGCGCCAGCAAAAGCTACGTGGGCGCGCGTTTCACGCTCGACTTTCGGTTGAAGTAGGAGAGGCAATCATGGCACAGACGCAGACAGCAATCTCGGCAGTCGACTGCATCATCCAGCTCGACAACGCCAGCGGGGTGCTGACGGATATCTCCGGCAGCTCCAACAAAGTGTCGCTTAGCTTCGAGAACGGGGTCTGGGAGTTTCGCCCGTTCGGCAACGTGTGGAAGGCGCGCGGCGTGACCGGAAAGGACGCGGACGCCAGCCTGGACGCGGCCTACACTACGGCGGACGGTGAGGCGCTCGCCTTGCTGCGCGACTGGTTTTTCGGCGGCGACGACAGCCCGCGCACGCTGCAGGTCAACATCCCGGACAACACCCCGGGCTCAGACCGCTACCAGGGCGAGTTCGTGCTCGAAACGTTCCCGCTTGACCTGGATGCCGGCGCGGACGACGTGGTGATGGTGTCGTGCACCCTCAAGCCTAACGGCGAGGTGACGCACGAAGTCATCACGACCTGATGGGCAGCGGGGCCGCGACGATGGCGGCCATTCTCCTGGGGCCCCCGCCTGCGCTCTGGCAGCTGCTGTGCGGGGCGGGGAGTCTCCTCCTGTTGTTCTGGATCACACAGTACCGGCATCAACATACGAAAGGACAGGCAGGCATGCCGAAGCGACAGGCGATTTACACCTACAAATCCGACGAGGTCCAGGGCGAAGGGTCGTTTGTCAAGATCCGCGCCGTGACGTACGGCGAAGCGAAGAAGTTGCGCGGCGCCGTCCAGGGCATGACGGACGACGAGAAGGTCGTGCAGAACGAGCAGCTGATCATCGACAAGATTGTCGAGTGGAACTGGGTGGATGACGACGGCAACCCGCTGCCGCGCCCGAAAGACGATCCGACGGTGCTGGAATCTCTGACGGCGCAGGAGATGGCATTCCTGGGCGAGTGTTTCGCCGGAGGCGCTGGCGACCGAAAAAACGAATCCAGCGGTTAAAGATCTGGCTCTGGACCGGCGGCGGGGGCGGGCCGCCGGACGAATGGGCCGACCTGGTGCTCTGCCGCGACATCTACCACTGCTCGCCCGGCGAGCTGGAGGACCAGGACTACGACACCGCCATGCTGCACTATGCCATGCACAATGCGCAGCTCGAAGTGAAGGCCAAGCGCGAAGCGGAAGCGTACCGGCGCGCCAGCAAGGGCAAAGGCAAGGGATAACGACGTGGGCACGGACAACGTTATCGAGCTGATCATCAGGGGCACCGACGCCGCCAGCGACGTCGTCAACGGCGTGATCAACAAGGTCACCGGCGCCTTCGATGGCATGTCGAAGAAGATGGTCAAGGCTGGCGCGATCCTGGGCATCGCGTCCGCGCCGCTCATCGGCGGCCTGACCGATGCGGTCAACACGGCGACCGTCTTCGACGAGTCGATGACGAACGTCCAGTCCGTGCTCGGCGCGACGACCGACGAGGTCGCGGCGCTATCCGACGACATCCTCGCGCTGGGCGCGGACAGCCGGGCCGGTCCGCAGGCTGCCGCCGACGCGTTCTACGACATCGTCGGCGGCGTGGCGGATGCGTCCAGTCACATGGCGATCCTGGACGCGGCGATCGCCACCAGCGAGGCCGGGGCCGCCGACCTCGGTGCGACCACCAGCGTGCTGATCAGCACCATGAACTCGTACGGGTACGCCGCCGACAAGGCGGCGTACGCCAGCGACGTGCTGACCCGCACGGTCGGCATGGGCGTCGGCACGATGGACGAGTTCGCCGCGGCGATGCCGCAGGTGACCGGCCTGGCCTCCAGCCTGGGGATTTCGTTCGACGACCTCGGCGCACAGATGGCGTTCCTGACCACCAAGGGCTTCGGACCCAGCCAGGCAGCGACGCAGCTGCGCGCGATGATGACCTCGCTGCTGAACCCCAACGCCAAGATGGTCTCGGCCCTGGAGGAGCTGGGCTACGCCAACGGCACCGCGGCGATCGACCAGCTGGGGCTGGTGGGCGCCTTCGAGGCGCTGAGTAAAAGCTCTCCCACGTTCCAGGACAATATGGCCGGGGCGATCGGCAGCGTCGAGGCCCTGAACGGCGTCATCGCCCTGACTGGCGGCGGCTTCAGCGAGTTCGACAAGCAGTACACCTCGGCCCTCGATGGCGCGACGGCAGCGGCCCAGGAGATCCAGCTCGGCAGCGTCGCAGCCCAGACCGATTTGCTCAAGTCCAGTCTGTCGGCGTTGAAGATCGAGATCGGCGCGGCACTGCTGCCCGCGATCAACGACGTCGTGCGGATGATCCGCCCGGTCATCACCAGCGTGACCGCGTGGGTGGGCGAGAACCCGAAACTGATTTCGACCCTGGCGAAAGTCGTCGCCGGGGTGGCCGGGTTGGGCGGGGCCCTGGCTGCCGCCGGAGCGGTGATGGGGATGTTCAGCTCCGTGCTCGGACTTGTACTGTCCCCGATCGGCCTGGTGATTGCCGGCGTCGTGGCGCTCGTCGTCGCGTTCAAAACCAACTTCCTGGGTATCGGCGACGTCGTCCGCGGCGCCGCAAAGCGCATTGGCCGCGCCGTCAAGCCTATCATCGACACCTTCGAGTACGTGGCGGGGTGGATCGGCAAGGCCTTCGACTATGGCAAGGGGAAGGATGGACTCTTCGGCGGCATCATCGCCAGCCTGCGCGCGCTGTTCTATGTCTTCGAGGATGGCAAGACCACCTTCTTCAGTAAGGTGTTCCAGGCTTTCGGTATGTCCGAACAGGCGGCCCAGAAGGCAGGCCTGGCGATCGTGCGCATCAAGGACGGGATCGTCAACTTCTTCACCGCGCACGTCGTGCCCCTTTTACAAAGTTTTTACGACTTTCTGGGGCAGGCCTGGACCATCGTGGGCCCGGCGCTGGAACAGCTCGCGGACTGGTTCCTGAATACCGCGCTGCCGGCTATCGTGGGGTTCGTGGCCGACACGGTCATCCCGGCGGTGAGCTCCCTCATCGACATCCTGCGCGGCATCTGGGAGTGGGCCTCGCCGTACCTGCTGCAGTTCGTCGATTGGGTGGTCAACACCGGGCTGCCGGCAGTCGTCGACTTCATCAAAAACACAGCCATCCCCGCTGTGGGGGATCTTATCGACTGGCTGGGCGGCGTCTGGGAAGACACCAAGCCGCACCTGGAGAACCTGTATAACTGGTTCGTCGAGGATGCACTGCCAGCGATCGGCGACTTCATCACCGGGACGGCCATCCCCGCGGTCGAGATGCTGATCGACACCATCGTCGATATCTGGAACCTCGTCAAGCCGGAACTGGAAAAGCTCTACGACTGGTTCGTCGAGGACGCGCTGCCCGCGATCGGCGACTTTATCACGGACACCGCCATTCCCTCTGTCGAAATGCTGATCGACACCATCGTCGATATTTGGAACCTCATCAAGCCCACGCTCGACAAGGTCTACGACTGGTTCGTGGTGACGGCGCTGCCCGCGATCAAGTCGTTCATCGTCGACACGGTCATCCCCGCTGTCGGGGACTTTATCGACATCCTGGTCAGCATTTGGAACACCATCAAGCCGACCCTGGACAGCCTCTACGATTGGTTCGTGGTGACGGCGCTGCCCGCGATCAAGTCGTTCATCGTCGATACGGTCATCCCTGCGGTGGGGGACTTTATCGACATCCTGAAGTCGATCTGGGATACGGTCAAGCCCGCCCTGGACAGCCTCTACGACTGGTTCATCAACAGCCTGGGAACGGTGAAGGAAAAGGTCATCGACCCCATCGCGGACGCGCTTGGCGACGTGATCGACACCATTAGCAGCGTGGGTGATTCGCTTTCCAACCTCAAAGACAAGCTGCCCGACTGGATGATCCCCGGTTCTCCGACGCCGTTCGAGCTGGGTGTGCGCGGCATCTCGGACGCGATGCGCGACATGGCGCGCATTAACCCGTTCTCCGGCATGGGGCAAACCCTGGTCGATACCAGCCTGCCGCGCGCGATGCAGCCCGCCTTCGCCACTGCGAGTGGGGGCGGTAATTCGTACTCGGTGAGCGTGCCGATCACCTTTGGCGGCGCCGCGGCGGACGAAGACAGCATCATCACGACGGTGGAGACCATCGTCATCCCGAAGATCGAGCGGGCGCTGCGCCGTTATTCGGAGGAAGCATGACCCTCTACGACTTTAAGATCGCCGCCAGCGCGGACGACGTGGACGGCCTGCAGGCGCTGCACGAAATCGGAACGGGGGCGTTCCAGTGGACGCTGACCGGTGGACCGCGTCCGGAGTGGAGCGACTGCGAGGCGCGCATTCGCAGCGGCGATCTGGACTGGAAAGACGTCGGCCTGCCCACGGCAGCCTGGATCATTCCGGTGATGACGCTGGCCGAATATGCCCTGCTGCGCAGCGTGCTGGTAAACCGGCGCTGTACGATCCGGACCTACAACACGACGAGTGGCAGCTTCAAGAATTACAACGCGTATTTGACCTGGCCGTTCCCGGGCCCGCAGCCGGGTGAGGACGGGCTGCTGCGTGACGTGCGTCTGACCTTCGACAAGCTGGAGCTGCTGCCGGATGCTACCTGACTTTTCGCCCACCGACCTGGTCACACTGCGCCAGTTCCCCCAGCCCGTCACGCGACACCTGTCCGTGGCGCCGCGCCCCAGCGTCTTCCAAACGCAGGTGACGAGCGTCTTCACGGACGGCACGTCCCTGGGCGTGACGGTGCTGGGATACCTCGCGGCCCTGAGCGGAGACCCGGACGACATCCTGCCCGGCTACACGGCGGAGTTCGGGACCACGCAGGGCGCGCGTGATATCGGCAGCGCCCGCGTCCGTATTTCCACGCCGAACTTTATCCAGATTGCGGAGACGGCGCCGTCGCTGCTGCCGGTCGAGGTTGGGCACTACATCACGATCCGCGCCGAGCACCCGATCCAGCAGCGCCTGGCGTACATGCAAAGTGACGTCAACAGCAGCGGGTACGAGGACGACTTCGAAATCCTGCGGGATTACAACATCGCCTACACTGACCAGCACTTGCTCTTCCCGCCGATCTGCAACATCGAGGGCAAACCATCAGGGTGGTGTGAGCCGGGCCAGACGTACCGGCTGGTGACGCTCGACGCTTCCGCCAGCCAGCCGGTCGCCACCGGCGCCAGCATCACAGCCTACAGTTGGGAGATCGGCGACTGCACGCTGGAGAGCGGTTACGCGGCCACGGACGCCCAGATCGTGCTGCGCGCGCCAGCCGGCTTTCGCTGGGTGAGCTGCACGGTGACGGACAGCAACAGCAAGACGGCGGTGCGCTACGTCCCGGTCTGGGCGCACCACCCGATTTCGTATCCACCCGCGACCTACGGCGCGCTCGACGTGGGCTTCACCATCGCGCGTGACGAGCGTTACGAGTGGCGCGAGATGGACCTGCGCTTCTTCGGCGTAGATGAGGCGTTCAACGAGGCGGTCATCGCGGAGAACGCCCTCATCTGCTACTGGGAAGAGGCCGACTTCGGTGGCGACACACCACCGGTGGGCTACATCGACCAGTTCCTGGGCTGGACGGTGCGCGAGGCGACGTTCATCCGCCTCTCTCACGGCTACTATTTCGTGACCGTGGCCGGTGCAGGATATTTTCTCGACGGCATCGGAGGGCTGGCCGGAACGCTGCAGCAGGCTGACACGCCCGCCTCGTGGTCGCAGATGGAGGGATTGACGATCGACCGGGCCGTGTACGCGGCGCTGCGCTACGGCAGCACTGCCCTGGACGTATGCAACCTCTACGTCAGCGACCAGGACGATCCGCGCGGTGAGCTCGACATTTCACCCGGGTCGCTGTGGTCGCAGGTGCGCAACCTGGTCGCGCGGTATGCAGGCCTCGCCGGGTGCGACAGCCTCAACGGCATCCTGCTGCGGCGCGACGCGTCGCACCTATCCAGCGCCGATCGCACCGCGCGCGGCACACTGCTCGACCTGACCGCAGACGACTGGACCGACGAGACGGCCTGGACCTACTCGCGCGAGCTGCGGCGCCCCGTGGGGCGTATCATCGCCGAGGGGCGAGCCTGGGCGGGCAGCGCCGAGGTGCGCTACAAATCACAGGCGCCCGGCGCGACGCCTGATTATGGGGTCAGCGAATCGACCATGCCGCTGCTCAGCCTGCCGTACACGGGCGCACAGGAAGAACTCAATCGCCTGGTCGGGGACGAGCTGGCCTGGCAGCAGTCCAGTATCAAAGAGCTGCCGGTCCTGCTGATGGGCAACCTGGACGTAGTCGAGCCCGCCTGGCGAATCCCCGTCACGCTCACGGTCGCCGCGACGAACCCGCGCGGCCTGGCGCTCTCGGCGGCGCCCTTCGTGGTCACGCGGGTCTCGGTGCAGCACAGCGTCACACGCGGCGAGCCGGACAAGCGCATCACGTGGTCGGTCAGCGCTGTGACGCAGGGACGGCCCGGGCAGTATCGCAAGGTCGAGGTCCAGAGCCCGCTGCTGCCCTACAGCGGGACGAACAACTTCCCGGGTTACAACCGCAACAATCCGACCCCGCCGGCAGTGGACGACCCGCTGGCCTACAACCCGAATATGCTGGCGTTCTGCGACGACGGCAAACTGTACCGCACCGAAGAATTCCCCGTGTCGCCCTCCGATCCAGTCCCGAGTGACTGGGCGGGCACCTCGCTCGGCCTGTCGGGCACGATCCTGAAGACGGTCGTCGATGCGCGCAGCCCGAAATACTTGGGGACGGGGGACGACGTCAACGGCTGGGTGCTCACGACGACGGGGGTCTATCGCATCGACGCCGCCAACGGCACGCCCGCGGCCACGCTTCAGTATACCCTGGGCGCGACGGCGCACACCGGTGACGGGGACGGCAGCATCAGTGAGGCGGGGTTCGTCGCTTTCGCCGTGTACTATGGCGGCGAAGCAGGTCACACGGGGACCTGGATCGTGGTCACCACCGATGGCGTGAACTGGGACGAGGTCAACGTCACGCCGCATTACGTTACCGGCAGCAGCGACCGGGTGTTTCCAACGGTTTTCGTCGATTCGCGATCGGCGGGCCACATCTACGCGGGCGGCTTGACGGCCACTGCCGGTTTGGGCGGCGTCAACGGAGACCTGTTCCGCTCCGTCGATTACGGCCAGACTTGGGCCGCGGCGCCCCAGGCGACCAACTTCGGCGATGCCGATGGCGGCGGGCTCGAAATCCCCTGGCACGACAACGCCAACCGCAACATCGTGTACTGGTCACGGCGCATCAGCGGCGAGAACAGCCTATGGCGCACCGAGAGCGACGGCGTGACGATGACCAACATCACCCCGCCCGGCAACGACTATGGAGTGCGCTGGGGGCGCTACTGCATCGCCACCTGCCCGGTCGATCGTCAGGCGGTCATCGTCGTCGCGCAGCGCGAGCCCAACGACTTGCGGCGCGTCTTCGTATCCTCCACCGGGGGCGACGACTGGACCCCGATCACCGCCGAGATGGACCGCGACGACGGCTACCTGTTCGTGACCATCGGCGGCGAAGATCCGAACCTGCTGTATCTCTGGGGATCGGGGTCGCGGATCGGCGTGGCGTTCGACGGCGAGACGATCATCGACTGCCGGGGCAACCTCAGCACCGGTGGCCGGATCATCGGGATCTGGGGAGGCTGAGATGGACAGCATCGATCGCCTGGCGCGCGCCATCCTCGATACGCGCAAGTCGTCCACCGAGGAGGACAGCACCCTGCTGGGCTATCTCGGCTTTTCGCCCGACGGCACCACGTATGCGCTCGAAGACAGCGAGCCTAATTACCTGTGGCTGCGGCTCGGGCACAAGAGCAGTCGCGCCGGGGTGAAGGCGCTCAACCGCAAGCCGGTCCCGATCGTGCCCGACCTGGCCGTGCGCGTCCGCCCGCCCCGCGGCGACCACGGGTTTGAGATCACCGACGTCGATGCCGCCGAGGGATTCAGCCAGCTGGGCAGCAGCGGCGTGGCACCGGTCGGCGGGCAGCAGTATCGCACGTCGTTGGTTCATCCGCGCCAGCTGGAGCAGGGGCGGGTCAAAACCGTCTACGACGGTGCCGCCAAGGCCTGGACCACCCAGGTCGAGATGGCCCCCTTCACGATCGTGTGGAACGGCGTGCGCACGACGGCAGGCCGTATTCAGAAGGACCTGGCGAGCTACCGCCCCGCGTCCGGGTTTGGGTGGATCGCCGTCGGCTACGATCCGGCGGCCAGCGACCTGGTCGCCGTGGCGGGTCCGGACGTGGTCAGCAAGAATTTCCTGTCCGACGCGGCGCTCGACGGCGTGCTCCTGCCCGCGTCCGTCATTCCTCTCGCAGGCATCAAGGCGCAGGCCGGGGCGGTCTTCGACAACGAATACGACTTCGTCGATATCTCCCCCTGGCGCAGCGGCGTAATCAGCGACTGGTCCTGGCTGAAGCACAACCTCACGGCCACGAGCGACCCAGGCGCGGGGGACGATGCGGACGACGGCTACGGCGTCGGCAGCGTGTGGATCAACACGACGGCGGGCACCGTCTGGACCTGCACGGACGCCACCGCGGGATCGGCGGTCTGGACCGAGGGCGGCGGCGGGGGAGGCTCGATTGCCGTGACCGACGGCACGACGACCGTCGATCCGGCCACCGCGCTCGACCTCGACCCGGCGTTTTTTGACGTTAGTGAACCGAGTGCGGGCCAGGCGAGCGTGACGCTCACCCTGCCGCTGGATAACCTCAGTGCGACCAGCGCGCCAACCGCCGGAGACGACAGCGGCGACGGCTACAGCGTGGGCTCGCGATGGGTCGATACGGCGGTGGACAAGGCCTACGTGTGTCTGGACGCCACGCTCGGCGGTGCGGTGTGGAAGGAAATTACCGCGACGGCAGTCACCACTAACGCCGCGACGGCAGTTGACCAGGCGCTGTGGGCTTTCGAGGGCGCGCTCGACGTTGTCTCCAGCCCGCTACGCATCCTCAACGAATCGGGCGCGGCGCGAACAATTACGAAGGTAGCGCTGTCGATCGACACGGCCCCAACCGGCGCGGCGGTGATCGTGGACGTCCACAAAAACGGCACGACGATCTTTACGACCCAGGCGAACCGCCCGCAGATCGCCGACGGCGCGTATGCCGGCGAGAGCACGACGATCGACGTCGCCACCTGGTCCGATGGGGAGTATCTGACCGTCGATATCGACCAGATCGGCAGTAGTGTGGCGGGCGCGAACATGACCGTGCACGTGATCTATTCCATCGACGTGGCGATGCCTGCGTTGGACGATCTGACCGACGTCGATGCCAGCGCGCCGGACGATGGCGACGTGCTGACCTACGACGATGGCACGGGGACATGGGTGCCCGCACCTTCCAGCGGTGGCGCCTCGGCGTTCACGGACCTGACCGACACGCCGGGGGATTACACCGACCAGGGGGGCAAGCTGGTGGCGGTCAACGCGGGCGAGACGGGGCTGGAGTTCGTGGACGCGGGCGGCAGCGGCTCGACCACCAACGTGCTGCGCGTCGCCCTGGCGGGCAGCACGACGACCGAGGGCGTCGCGCGGACGGGCAGCACGGCCTCGAGCTACGTGCGCGCGAATGCGCAGGTCCGCGTCCTGAGGCCGATTAAATTGACCGAACTGATCATCGACCTCGCAGCGGCAGGCGATTATTACGTCAAGTGGTATTACGGCCAGGACGGGTCGGCGATCGACAGTGCACTCACCGGCGCGCTGATGTTTACGCTCGGCCCGGTCACGGTCGGCGGCTCGACCAACGACCAGTCGATGCCGCTCGCCTCACCGCTGTTCGTGCCGCCAGGTGACTACGTCTTTTCGCTAGAGCGAGCATCCGGCACGTCTATCATGCCTGCCGCGACCAGCGGCACGTTTGCGTTCAGCTTTCACGACAACGACGGCATCCCGACCAGCGCCACGCGCATCCCGTTCCGCATGGTGGCCTACGCGGGCGATTACGAGCTGGTTACAGCATAGAGAGCGAGGTCAGCACATGGCACGCATTTTTACCGACGGCTTCGAGCTGGGCGCGTGGCACCCGTGGATGAACCTGGGCAGCCACGCCAGCATCACGACCGGCAGCAAACGCTCTGGCGATCGCGGCCTGCACCTCGACCAGGAACCGGAGACGATCACAGGCTACGCGGGCGATCGCTACATCACGCTGCCGGTCACGCGCACCGATACCGAGCTGTATTTCCGCGCGGCCATGCGGTTTCCAGGCATGGATACGGGATTCGGAAAAGACTTCTACGTCCTGGACGAAGACGGCGTGACGCTGATGTACCTCGACATTTCCACGACGGCGATGAACCTGTACGTGCTCGGCGCGCTTCAGGATACCTGGGAGCCGGTGGGGGGCATCTCCAACGCGACGTGGTACCTCGTCGAGGTCCACTTCGTTCAGGACGCATCGAGCGGCACGGTCGAGGTCCGCGTGGATGGCACGGTCCGCCTCAGCTTCACGGGGACCACCAAGAGCACCGGCGACGTCATCCGCCAGTTCCGCCTCGCCGCCGAAAAGGGCGCGCACGACGTCTACATGGACGACGTCGCCATCAACGACACCACCGGCAGCGCGGACACGAGCTGGCCAGGCGAGGGCAAGATCATCCTGCTGACACCGAACGCCAACGGCGACAGCTCGGAGTGGACCGGCAGCGACAGTGACCAGACCGACAATTATGCCCTGGTCGATGACGTGCCGAACGATGGCGACACGACCTACGTCCAGACCAGCGACGCCGATATGACCGACCTGTACGGCCTCAGCAGCTACACGCTGGCCGCGGGCGAGGCGGTGCGCGGGGTGCAGGTGCTGGCCGTTGCACGGTGCGTGACCGCCGAGAGCGACACGCTCAAGCTGGGCGTCAAATCCACAGCTGAGCATTTCGGAGATGCACAGGCGCTCACCACGGGCTACGCGACCTACGTGGGCGACTGGCTGGCCACCAACCCGGACACCCTGGCCGCGTGGAGCCAGTCGGACCTCGACGACTTGCAGGCAGGCATCCAGTCGTGAGCGAGCACCGCGTCACCCAGGCCGGCGTCCAGGTCGAGATCGACCCGGCTGCCGCGCGGCGCATTACCCAGACCGGCATTCAGGTCGAGGTGTACCCGACCAGCAATGCGGCCCAGGTGACGACGATCGCGATGCAGGTGGAACTCCGGCAGCAGGTCGAGCATCGCGTCACCCTGCTCGGCGCGCAGGTGGAGATCGTGGACCTGCCCACCGCGCGACGCGTGACGCTGCTTGGCACGCAGGCTGAAATCTATACGCCGCGCCGCCGGTTTGGGCCTGCGGTGCAGTGACGGACCCGGCGCAGAGGACGCCGGTGCAGAGAGGACATCCGTTTTGGACGTACTGACAAAAATCATCGACAGCAACATTCCGTGGTCCGTGGCCGTCGTCGCGTTGGCGTGGATTCTGCGCCCGATGCTGACCGACCTCGTCCAGGGCTGGCTCGACGACCGGCGACAAAAAACGAAGATCGAGCAGGAGCGCAACGACAACGAGAAGGCGCAGACGAAGACGATGGAGCAGCTCGGCACGCAGCTCCAGCTGAGCCTGACCACGCAGCGGCAGATCGCGGAGCTGATCGCGGCCCTGTCGCTCATGCCTACGCAGCTCGAAAAGGCGGTGCAGCAGATGGCCGAGAAGTCTGGCGAGCGGGACGTCAAACTCGCGCAGCACACCATCGCGCTCGACGCGATCCGGGCGGATGTAGGCGACGGCGAGGGGCAGGCCTGGGCCGAAGGCGGCCCGCGCCTGGCGGCCATCCAGGATTTGCTCACCGGCGCACTGGCCAGCATCGAGGAGCGCATCGTGCGGCGACTGGACCCGTCGCGTCCGGACGCGCGGGCGATCGTGCGCGAGGAGCTGCAGGGGGTGATCGACCAGCTCAATCTCGCCCGGCGCCTGGAGCAGCTCGGCACGGAACTGCAGCAACTCAAACAGGGTACAGCGCCTCCGAACGGGGGCGATAACCAATCATCCGACGTGAAGACGCCCAACGGGGCGGAGGAGAAATCGACGTGAGTAACGAATTCTGGAAGTCTAAGAAGTTCGCGTACACGCTGGCCGCGGTCATCACGGCGCTGATTCTGGCGCTGCTGCCGTCCGTGGTCACGTTGGACGCGGAATCGCAGCAGCTGCTCGAAAGCATGCTGCCGCTCGTCGTGCTGGTGTTCGTGCTGCTGATCACCGGCCACACCGTCACGGACATCGCCTACGCCTGGGCAAATCGCCCGACTAATGTGCCGCTTCCCGATGCGCTTCACGACTTGATTGACGCAATCACGGGACAGGCCCCGACAACCAATATTACCGTTAACACGACCTCGGATGATCCGGCGGCAGTGGCGAAAGCAGTAGGTGAAGCGGTCAACCGCGCTCAAGTGCCTGCCCCGCCCCGTGAAGTGAACGCGGGCGGTGAGGCGGTGCGGTGACCGACCCGCTGGCTGTTCCGGCGTGGATCACTACCTATCTGGCCCAAGCCCAGGCGTGGCTTGGGCTGGAGCATTACACCCTATCGGTGCGCCTGGAAGATGCTCTTGAGGACGAAACCGGCAAGGAGTACGTGCTGCGCGCGCACGTAAAGAGCAACTTTCCCTACCCCGATGCGCGCATCCAGGTCACGCCGCACGTCGAGGACGACCCGCGCGGGCGTGAGTCCCTGCTGCACGAGCTGCTGCATGTGGCGATTGAACCGGCCAACCGGGTCGTTGCGCACATCTGCGAGATGACGGAGAGCGAACAGCAGGGTCAGGCACTATGGCGGCTGTACGAGGATGCGCACGAGCACAGCGTTTCCCTCATGGCACGCGGACTGGCGACGGCGCTCGATGTGCCCGCGCTGCCCGAAACGATGGCACGCTGGATGGAGACCTCGCTCGACGACGCGCTGCACGGCGACTATGCGATGCTGCGCGAGGCGGCACAGGCTGTGCTCGACGCGCTGCGAAAGCGAGAAGGGGCGGAGACCCCGGAGGAAGCGAACGAGTGAAGGATCTCCGAAGCGCGTTTATCCGTATGACCGTGGCACTCGTCATCGGGGTGATGCTGATCGTCACCTACTTTACGTTTACGAAGGTGGAGGCGCAGGGGCCGGAGACGCCCACGTCGCCCGCCCTGGACTCGGGGCGCTATGTCATCTCGGGAGTGGTGATTTATGACAAAGAGACGGGCACCGAGTATGTGCTGCGCTTCGGGTGGGGCGCTCTTGCGCCATCTCCAACGCCGACAGATGCGCCGACCGCAACACCTACCGCGCCGGATACCAGTGTGCCGGCTGCGACGTCAACGCCATCGCCAACAGCGAGCGCAGAGGCAACAATCACGCCCAGCGCAACGCTGACACCCACGGCCACGCCAACAGCCACCGCGACCGCGACGTGGACGTTGACACCTGTGCCGACCGTAACGGCCAGCAGCGTGCCTGTGACGCCGGTGCAATCGCCTTCTAGCACGCCCGTTCCAATTTGCTCTGTGATCGTCGTGACCTCACCCTCACTGCGGTTGCGCAGCGACCACAGCACCGCGGCCACACTGCTGGCCGTCGCGCCGACTGGCTCGACCTGGCGGATCTACGAGGTCTGGCCGATGGACCCGGACGCCTCGCCGGACGAGTGGGTCCGGGTGCAGCTCGCCGACGGGCGCGCCGCGTGGATGGCGGCGACGTACAGCGGCGAGGTCTATGCCGCGTTCGAGGATACGCTCGACTGTGACGTACTGCGCTGGGGACCGGGTAAAGACGAGCCAACCTCAACATCGCGCCCGACGTCCACCCCCGCGGCCACGGATGCCCCGGGCACGACGGCGCTGCCTGACGTGACGCCCACGCCGGAGAGCGGGATCACCCCGGCTCCGACGAGCGCCACGACCAAAAGCTGCACCGTGACGCTGCTCGAAAACTCGATGATTCGCAGCGGTCCAGGCGAAGCATACGCGGCCACCGGCAGCGCCTACGCGGGTGATCCGCTGGCGATCGTCGCGGCCACGATCGGCGGCAACTACGTGTGGGGCCAGCACGGGCGCGGCTGGACGGCGCTCTACACGCGCTCCGCCTCCGCCTGGCGGGTCGGCGTATGGGGCAGCGAGGGTGAGATATGTCTCGATGTGCCTGGCTGGACAGCGGCAGGCCTGGGCGTGCCCGGGCTCATCGGCGCGGTCGGTTGGCACGTCACGATCCCAGACATCGACTACAACGACCTGGCCGCCAGTCTGGACGTGCTGGCGGCCAAGGGGTATACACCGGTTGTCAAAGCGGTCGAGGATACGCGCTCGGTGCAGGAAGCCATCGCGCGGGGCGGCATCGGCGTCTGGCGCACGACCCGGGCGGGCGACTGCGCAGATATGGACGTCGATCCGAAGCTCGCAGCGTGGCTGCGATTGGTCGGTCAGGGCCCCTACCTGCCGCCTCCGGAGGCCGTGACCTGGCTGGAGGTGGACAACGAGTGCCCGCAGTATTTTCAGGATCTGACCTGGACCGACACGTATCAGGCGGAGATGATCCGGCTGTTCAGCGAGCGCGGGTATAAGGTGATCGTCGGCACGCAGCCACCGGGCTGGTACGAGCAGCACCAGGTCAACAAACTGTCACTGACCTGGGCGGCGGCGCGGCAGCATGGCGCGTGCCTGGGCTACCACGCCTACGGGGTGACGAAAGGGCTGCGCGTGGCGGACACCGATATCTGGACCGGCTACCGCCACCGGCAGATCCGCGCCTGGCTGGACGCGCTCGGCTACGGCGACGTGCCGATCTGCGCGACGGAAGTCGGCACCGGCGACGGGCGCGACGCCTTCGATGCGAGCGACTTTGCGACCTGGAACGCCGCGACGGAACTCGACGGGCTGCAGTTCACCGCCTGGTGGACTGCCGGCAGATGGGGTGGCATGACGGCCAACGGACAGATGGCGCTGGCCGCGAGGCAATTGCCATAAAAAAGCCCGGCTAAATGCCGGGCACGCTTGTCCATCCACAGTCGGCGCAGGCCTTCACGCCGTCCAGCTCTCCTACATT
>NZ_DAISHJ010000078.1:0-1489 GCF_036822615.1 Aggregatilinea sp.
CCGAGTCGCGCTCGCGCTCGGCCCGTTGGCGGGCGTTGTTGGCCTGCTCGGACGCGGCCAGGGCCTGCTGCAGCTCGCGCTGCACCTGCGTCAGCTGGGCCTTGAGGCCGTCGCGCTCCGCTTCCAGCTGCTCGACGTCGGCCACCAGCTTGCGGATCTGGGTGACCGAGTCGCGGACCTGGTCCTTCAGCTCGTCGATCTCGTTCTGCTGGTCGAGCGTGCGCCGGTTTTGGATCTCGCGCTCGGTGGCGTACTGGCGCTCGCGCTCGGTGGCCCGCTCGCGCTGGGCGTCGTAAGTGCGGGTCAGGCTCTGCAGCGACGTGCTGAGCGTGTCCACCGCCGTTTGCAGGGCCTGCACCCGTTCGTTTTCGGCGCGCTTCGCGTCCACTCTGATGCTCTCGGCATCATTCTTGATGCTCTCGGCATTGTTGCGTTCTCGCTGAGCGTCGCCCCGGTATTTGACGACAGCCGCGACCAGCCCGCCCAGCAACGTAAACAGGGCCGTGATCGCCGCTGCGGTTTCTGCATTCATAAAGCGTCCTCTCTATGCTGTGACCAGCTCGTAATCGCCCGGATAGGCGACCATGCGGAACGGGATGCGCGTGGCGCTGGTCGGGATGCCGTCGTTGTCGTGGTAGCTGAACACAAACGTGCCGCTGGTCGCGGCGGGCATGATGGACGTGCCGGATGCCCGCTCTAGCGAAAACACGTAGTTGCCTGGCGGAACGAACAGGGGGGTAGCGAGCGGCATCGACTGGTCGTTGGTCGAGCCGCCGACGGTGACCGGGCCGAGCGTGAACATCAGCGCGCCGGTGAGCGTGCTGTCGATCGCCGCGCCGTCCTCGCCGTAATACCACTTGACGTAATAGTCCCCCGCCGCCGCGAGGTCGATGATCAGCTCGGTCAGCAGGATCGGCCTCAGGATGCGGACCTGCGCGTTGGCGCGCACGTAGTTCGAGGCCGTGCTGCCCGTCCGCGCGACGCCCTCCGTCGTGGGGCTGCCCGCCAGGTTGACGCGCATCAGGTTAGTCGTCGTGCCGCCGCCCAGGCTGCCGACCTGCACCTTCTTTTTGACGTTGCTCGCCTCGCTGTCTTCGATGATCAACAGGTCCGCGCTGACCGGCGTAGCCTTTGCGGTGAGCGCCGCAATCTCGCCCGCCTGATTGGTATGGATGGCCGCGGCGTCGGTCGTGGATCCTGCCGGCAGGTCGTCGAGTGCCGTCTTGCGCAGGCCGCTGGCGGTCAGTACCGGCACGTAGCTGGTCGCAGCCACCGGTGCAGCCTCCTCGGTCAGCGCGGCGATGTCCAGCTCGGCGCCGACCTCGGTCGCGTCGTTGAGGCTGTCGTCGGCCAGCAGCCAGGCGATCCCGCCCCCATCGACAAAATCGAGCGCCGCGCGCTGCGTGAGCGGGGTGCCGTTGTCCTGAATCTCGTGGCCGCCGCTGGAGGATGGTTGCCACCTTGGGGTGGGCGGAAAAGCCCCCGGGCA
>NZ_DAISHJ010000078.1:1499-5325 GCF_036822615.1 Aggregatilinea sp.
GTCCGTTGGTGACGTCGCGGCCACGTCGCGGCTCTGGAGCTGCGCGGCGTTGAACTGCACCGTGGTCGCGTCGAGGCTGTCCAGCAGCCACGATCGCGCGTTGCGCACGAACTGCTTGTAGTGGTTGATCGCCGTCGTCGTCGAGAGCAGCTTGACCCCGTCGATCGTTTTCACCCGGCCATCGCCGGGATCGAACGTGATCGCGGCCAGCATCTCGGCGTACTGGTCGACTGGCGGGCTCGGTGCTGCCCGCGGCGACGACCACCGTCAGGTCGCTCAGGCGCACCCCAACCTTTACCAGCCGCCGCATCCCCGCCGACGGCAGGTAGCTCGACAGGTCCGGTGTGAGCAGGCGCGGCACGAAGATATCGGCGCCGTCGATCGTCATCGTGAATGGCAGCACCTGGCAGCGCATCGTGTAGGTCTCGCCGACCTTGTACGGCGCGAGCAGGCCGGGCTTGAGCCGCGCTTCGCCGACCGGGTCGTACAGCTCGCTGGACGGGTCGTCGTGCGTGTGGCTGCCCACGCCCGCGCTGGCCGCGCTGCTGCCCAGGAACAGGTCGCCCAGCAGCGGGTAGGAGCCTTTGATGACGGCCTGCGGTTTGCCCTGGATGATCTGCGTCACCACTTCGACCGGCAGCCCCGGCGACGCGGGCACGTTGCCATCGTTGCGCGCCAGGACCGCCCCACGCGTCTCGCCGCTCTTGACCACGGCCCACAAATAGCCGCTGTCGTCGCGCACGGTGTAGCTGCCGCCGGGCGGGGTGTAGCCGAGATAGCCGAGGTCACCCTCGACGGTGATGCCCGCCATCTCCAGCAGCGTGCCGAGGATGTCCGCAAAGATATCCGTAAAAATATCCGTCAGATTAGCCACTGACCGGCCCTCCGATGATGCCCAGGATCTCGCCCGCGCTCGGGAAATCGTCCGGGATGTTGGTCACCTTGTCGTAGAGCACGCTGCCCAGCGCCGGGCCGGTGATCAGGCAGTCCCAGCCGCCCGCGTACAGCGTGTCCGAGCCTGAGACCGCGACCCAGGTGAAGCCGGTCCCCGGCGCCGCCCAGTCGGTCAGCGGCGTCCACGTGCCCGGCATCCCGCCCGAGCGCGACACCTCCAGGCGGGTGTAGCCGTCAAAGCGGACCCGGACCATTGCCACGTGGGAGCGGTTATTCGGGTTCGTGTCCACCGCGCGCGGCCCGACCGGTCCACCGTCTGAATTGATCATCTCGGTGTAATCGTGCCCGCCGAGCTGAGTCATGTGCGGGATGTTGCCAGCCAACGTCGCCTTGTTCCAGATCGACAGCATCCCGTCGCCGTCGTAAGGCTCGTTGAAGTTGCCCCCGATCCCGTCCCCGAAGTCGGTCGCGGGAATATCGACCTGGCTGGTCGTCGCGCCGTAGTCGTCGCTCTGGAACAGTTTGCCGACGATCTCCCCGCCGTCGTTCACGTACGCCCCCAGGCGCAGCCGCCCGGCCACCCGGGGAGAGACGTACAGCGTCGGCATCGGCGCGGTGTCGCCCGTGACGTAATCCGGCAGCGTAGGCCAGGGATCGATTGTATTGCCCGCCACGATGACGCGCGTCACGATGGTCGGATCGGTCAGGTGCACGGCGGTGTGATTCGTGACGAGCGAGAGCACGCCCTCTTCTTCCATCGTGACGTTCTGGGTCGGCGCGCCGCTCCATTCCCATGACCCACCGGAGGCGATCCAGTTCGACATGGTGAAGCCAAAGTCCGTGTCGGGCGCGCCGGGATTATTGAACACCAGACTGGTGGAAGTGGGGCCGCCGTTGAGCGGGTCGGTGGAGACGTGGCCGTAAATGCCGATGAAGCCGAAGTCGCTGTGCTCGACGACCCCGCCCCAGGTGCCCGTGGCGGGAATGGTGACGGACAATCGCCAGGCCGTCTTGATGCCGATGACTCCGGAGTCTGCAACCACACCCACGCCCGCCACCCAGGTCCCTCTCAACGTGATGCCGTAGGTCGCCGGGTCGGTGTTGACGAGGTCGATATCGTGCGCCCAGTCGAACGCGCTCAGATCCGGCCCGGAGCCGCTGCTGCGCACGACGCTAGATACCACCCCCTCGGACCACGTCGTGCCGTCGGTGGTCACGGCCAGATAAGTGCCGCTGCCCGGGTAGTAGGTGGCCACGCCGTAAAAGTTCGGCACGCCGCGCTCGGTGTGAATGATGCGCCGCGCGGCCTCCACCGCGAACGTGTGCCTGCTGGTCAACGCCGGCGTGCCAAAGACGTCGTCGAGGTCCTCGACGCGCAGGGTCGTCACCAGTTTGGTGTTGACCGCACCGCCGCCGGGCGCGTAGCCCGGGCTGAACGGGTCGGGCTGGAAGCCGAGCAGGTCGCCGTGCAGGCCTGCAGTGACCAGGTCGAGACCCAGCGCCCACGTGGGCCCGCTGGACCAGTCGTCGCAGGTCAGCAAATAGCCGCCCGACGTCAGCAAGGCGAAGACCTCACCATCCGGCAGCAGCTCCAGCGCGGTCTCGTCGTCCGGCAGGCCCGTGCCCGGATACGGGTCGTCGTCACCGGGCGGGCTGCTGTCTTCGACGACCGGCACCGGCTCGCCGGGAATACCCTCGGTCAAAAAGTCCACGGTCCAGCTGATGCGCTTGGCGGGCTGCCCGCGCTCGGCGCTGTGCGTCACGGTCACCCCGGTCACGATGATCCGGGCGTCCGAAAAGGCCAGCCCGCGCGGGTTGCGTCCGACCAGGTCGAGCGCGAGCGGTTGCAGCCAGCCCGGCTCGACCACGTCCAGGTTGCCCAGCAGGCTCAGGCCCTGCCCCAGCAGCGGCCCGTTGTCGCGCGCATAATGCGACCCGGCCAGCCGGTCGAGCACGGTCTGCGCGGATCCGTCTGCCGGCAGCACCTGCATCGGCAGGGTCTCGACGCCCGGTGACGCGCCCGGCGTCTTGCCCGGCGCGTGCGACTGGTAGACCACCGACTTGCCGCCAATCCAGGCCTGCCCGACGGCGATGACCAGACCCGTGCGCGGGCGGCGCTGGTAGTCCAGCAGCACGCCGTCGGCGTCGGTCAGGTCCGAGGCGGTGAGGGTCATCAGGACCCCGCGCGCCGCACGCGTGGTCTCGTCCTCGTGCGCCGGGTGGCGCTGCACCGACAGGCCGTTGAGGCTGTCGAAACAGGCCTCGCCGCTGAAATCCTTGACCAGTGCCTTGACCTGCTGCCACAGGCTGGCGTCGGCAATGTTGGAGGTACCCCACTCGTCGCTGATGCCCGACGGGTACAGGTTGCACACGTCCAACGCCGTGCTGTGCCAGCGCAGCAGATAGGCGATGAGCCGGTCGTCGGTGATGTGCGCCATCTGCGTCCAGCCCTGCGGCGCGTCGTCCCGCTGCAGCGTGTCGGCGATGCCGTCCAGGGTGTCGAGGATGGCGTGGGCGGTGACCAGGGTGAGCTGGTAATAGCCGCGGTACAGCTGGGTCATGACCGCGTCGCGCAGCACCCAGCCGAGCATCTGGTCGCGGTAGACTGCCGGCGGCGCGTCACCGCCGAACGTCGCGTCCTCCCAGTAGCACATCAGCGCATGGGCCGGAATCACGTCCTCGTCGAACGCCCCGTCCTGCCCGAACAGCTCGACCTGCAGCTCGCGCCCGCCGCTTTCAAGGGGGGTGACGTCGCGCGTGATGCGGAAGCCCGACGTTGTATCGCCGTACGCCAGCGGCGGCGCCAACGTCTCGTGACAGGCCCACACCGGGCAGTAGCGCAGCGCCGTGCTGCCGTTGGCATCCTCGACCACCAGGGTGATCTTCGCCGTGCCCGCCGGGACGCGGACGATCACGAGCGGATCGGCGGCGG
>NZ_DAISHJ010000078.1:5348-13072 GCF_036822615.1 Aggregatilinea sp.
CGCTCTCGAACGTCACCCCGCTGGGTAGGGTCCAGGTCACGGTCAGCGACGACGCGATGCCGTAGGCCGTCACCCACGATCTCGCTGCGTCGAGCGTCACGAGCCGGTAGGTCTGCCCGGGCTCGCACCAGCCGGCGGGCTTGTAGTCCGCGTTGGCCACCGGCGGCGAGCCGCTGCCCGTCTGGTCGTCGAAAACGATGTTGTAGTCCTTGTACTCGGTGAAGGAGGTGATCACCCCGTTGACCGACGAGCCACCGCGCAGCAGCGGTAATTTTTGCCACAGGCGCAGCTCGTCGATGACCGTAATGTAGTGCCCCGCCTCGACGGGCAGATCCCCATAGCCGGTTTCGGCGATCCGGAGCAAATTGCCCGCGAGGATGGTCTCGCGCACCCGGACCCGCCCGACGTCCGCCGCGCCGGGCGTCGTGCCCACGGCGACCGTCATGCCCGGCTGCACGTCGCCCGCCGTGCCGGTGGCGTCCGTCATCGTCATGGCGTAGATGCCGCGCGTCAGCGGGTCGAGCGCGTAGCCGCTCACCGTGGCCGTGTAGACCACCTGGCGCGACCACACGCAGAGGTAGCGGTCCACCTTCTGCGGGCGCTGCCGCAGGGTGGTGACTTCGGTCGGGGTCAGGGTCGTCATGCGGGCGTGAACTCCTCCAGGTCGGTGATCGGCCAGGCGAAGTCGGCCCACTTGTAGCCCGCCCAGCGACCCTTGTCGTTCGGGCGGGTCAGGTCGCTGCGCCCGTTGGCGTACAGCCAGCGGTTTTCGGTCGTGCTCCAGCAGTAGACCGTGACGTCCACGAACGCGCCGCCCAGGTGAGTGATCAGGGCCTCGTACTGCTCGACCGTCATCAGGCCCGGACGCACGAGCAGGTTCGGGAAGCCGACCTGTTTGGGCACGCGCAGCAGGTCCAGCTCTATGCCCTCCTCGTCGGCCCAGTCCGCCAGCGGGGTGTAAAACACCTCGTCGTCCCACAGGGCCGCGTCGATCTGCGGCAGCCCGAGCAGGTCCGCCGGGTCGGTGTTGTCATGTCCGGGAGCGATCTTGAAGTAATCAGTGGGGGGCATCAGCGCCTCGCTCCTCTCCGGGCCTTCGCGGCCCGCCAGCCGTCGTAGGCGGCGCGCCCGATGCCCTGCTCGACCGCGGCCAGGATCGCCGCCGGGTCGCCCGCTCCGGCCTCGATGACCACCGCGCCCGAGGCGATCTGCAGCGTGTCGCCGCCGCCCGACAGCATGTGCATCTGGCGGTCGTTGAAAATCCGCCACTGGCCGTCGCGACCGAACTGCGCGGCCTCGAAGCCCTGCTCGCCGACGCCGACGATGGCGCCGGGCGGCACCGTGCCAGACGTGATGCCGGACGCGAAATAGCGGTCGATGTTGCTAATCTGGTAGCGCTGCTCGGCGCGCTTGGGCGCCTCTTCGAGGTAGGGCTTGATCGTCAGCCGCGCTGCCGCGCGCCGCCATTCGCCGAACATGGCCAGCCCGGCTTCTTTGGTTTTGTCAATCGCGTCGAGATTTTCGTTCAGAGCCCGCTCACGCAGTTCGTCCTCGCGGTCGCGGTCCTGTTCGAGACGTCGCAGCCGGATCGTGCGATCCTCCGCTTCCTGCTGCCGCTGATCGTTGTAGGCGGCGATGCGCTCGGCGCGCTGCTGCTCGTAATTCTTACGCAGGTCGTCGAGGTCCTTCTGGCGCTGCGCGGCCTTCTCGTCGTTTTCGATTTTCAGGTCGGCCTTGAGCTCCTGGAAGGCCTGGTCACGCTGGCGCTGCTCTTCGTCGTAGCGGTCCTGCTCCTTCTGGAGCGCCTTCTGGCCGTTTTCGACCGCGTCGATGGCCGCCGTCACGTTGCGGCTGGCGATGGCGTCTTCCAGGCTGTCGGAGGCGTCCGCGTAAATTTCGTCGATGCGTTTGAGGTGGTCCTTCGTGGCCTTCGTGGAATCCTTGAAATAGTCAGATTCCGCTTTGCGGCGCGCGTCATCCGCCTCCGTCTGGTCCTCGGTGGCCTTTTCCGCCAGCTCGGCCTGCTTGTCGCGGAAGGTCTGGTCGAGCTTGGTCAGGTCCTGGAAGTGCTTGGCCGCGTTGCGCAGCGAGGTCCGCAGTACGTCTTCGAGCTCACGCTCGTCCGCCCGAGCGCGGTCGAAGGTGACGTCCCCTGTGGCCTGCGCATACTTCGCCAGAATGGCCGTGCGCTGCTTTTCGAGCTGGGCCGCTTCCTGCGACGCCTTGCGCATCGCGTCCGTCGCGTCGGCGAATTCCTTCTGCCGCCGGGTAGCCTCCTCGCTGGCCTTGACCGCCGGAATCACGGCATCGGTCAGTTCGCGGATTTCCAGCGTCAGGGACTTGAACTGCGCCTCCGCCTGCGCGATCTCGGCGTCCACGTCTTCCCCGGCAGCCTTGCGGCGGTACAGGCCGTCCAGGTAGGTCGCCAGCAGGCTCTTTTCCGTCTCCGCCGCCTGCACCCGCGCCGCGGCCTGCTCGCTCGACCAGGACATGATCCGCTCGTTGGCCGTGAGCTCGGTCTGCATGCGCAGCTTGGCGTTGTCCGTGGTGACCTTCGTCCAGTGGGCGTCATCAAGGGCGCGATCGTTGTTGACTACCGTGCTGTCGGTGATATTGTCGCGCCAAAACTGCTCAGCCTCAGCGGCGGCATCAAAATCCTTTTGGGCACCAGCTGCCGCTTCGCCTAACTGCGCCAGGGCTCCTTCCGCGTCATTGATGCTCTTTATTTCCAGCTTGCCTGCTTGTGGCGTTGTGATCGTGATAGGAGTTGCGAAGAGGTCCTGCATTTTTTGCTGAGCTTCGGCAACCAGCGCGGCCTCGTCAGGATTTAGGACATTCGCGTTAAGGGCCACCTCCTCGTACTGGCCATATTGATTGATGAGGTTCTGAACTTTCTGACTCTGTTGCTCGTAGATAGCGAGGTTTTGTTCGGCAGCTTTCTTCTTCTCGGCCTCCGCGTCAATCTGCGCCTGCACATCCTCGCTGGTTGCATTTGCTAGAAAAAGTCGCCTCTGCTCGTCCAAGTCGAACTGCTTGGCAAGTTCGTTTCGGTAATTCTCGGCGGCTTGCTTGTTGGCATCGAACTGGTCCTTAAGTAGGCCAAGGCCGACCCCAAGTGCCGCCGCTCCACCGCCCAACAATCCCATTTGTAACACAGCGGACGGCGCCGACTTGGAGACGCCTTCGAGGACGTCACTTAAGTCCTGGATCGCGTAGAGGGGGCGGGCCACCTCGTACCCAACCGTGCTGGATAGAAGCTCCGGGAGAGCACTGGGGCGCATCTGGTAGGAATCAACCGAGGCGGCACGCTGCTGGGCCGCCTGATTGGTGTTAATAGTGGGAACTGAGAGGGCTTTACCTTGCGCGCTGGCCGCCTCGTTGGCCGCCCTGGTAACTTCGTCGAAAGAATCCGCGACGTCGAGCAGATTCTTCGCTTCGCGCGCGGCCTCGTTGGCAAACTGCTCGCGTTCTAGCGCGCGGCGCTCGTTACCGTATTTACGGAACGTCTCTGCTGCTTGCCGGGCAGTTTGCTCGAGCTTGGTCCACTGCGCCGCCTCTTGCTTCAGGCCGGCGGTGTGTTCCGCAATGGCCTGGTTAATCTGCGCAGCAGACTGTTTGTCGAGCTTGATGCGGATGATCTGTTCGTTGACCTGCTCCGGCATGGCTCCCTATCTCACTTCCGTTTCATTCGCGCTGTATAAAAATAGGAACTCCCCGCTCCCCAAGGCATACCACGATGTTTCGCAAGCCATCCAGGCCGTCATCTCCGTAGCGATCGATGCAGTAGGCCATCTCATCGTGATGTGTCTCGCGCAAGTATGTGTGCAGGGATTCGCACTGCTTTTGCTCGAATTCTTGCCACCGGCAGATTTCATCAATCTGAAGCTGGTAATGAAGCTCTCGGCTGAAAGCGTCAGCCTCTTTGTTTTTGTGATCGCGTATGAAATAGGCGGCGACTAGTGCAATCACCAACAGGACGATCGCCACCAGCCCTACACTTGCCTGTCCCCAATCTCGTTGTTGCATGCCTCGTACCCCCATCAGCCACGTGGTGACCAGTTACCACCTGTGGCCCTCAGACCGGCGATGCTTCATCCTAGCATCACCCGCCTGGCGGGGAAACTCAGCTCTCGACTGGTCCATTTGGACCAGTCACCCGTCCATCTGTCACAAATGTGACAGATGGTTACGTCCTGGCCGGGACCCGATAGACCCCGTTCGGACGTTTGGCCTCGTCACGCCGCTTCTTTTCGCGCTCGGCGGCGTAGTCGGCCCCATACCGGACCACGTTGTAGGCCCGATAGTCCCGGCGAAACCAGGCGGGCTGGTCGAACCAGCCGCCCGCGAAGGGGAGCGTGCCCTTGTCGTAGTACTCGCGGACCGCCTCCAACCCTTCGGTGCCGCCCCAGAAGCCCGAGAACTGGATGGCCGGGGGCGGTTCTGGTTCTTCCAGTCCGAAACGGATGCGCGCGTGACGCCCGATCTCTTCCATGAGACCGCGCTGCCAGGCGTCGCGCGCGGCCATCAGTTTGGGTCGGCGGCTTCTTCCTCGGTCAGCGCCTCGGCAGGTTTCTCGACCGGGGTCGCCAGCGGCGCCTTGAGGTCGTTGATCACCCGCACGAACTCGTAGAACTTACCCATGCCGCCGACGTCGGTCAGCCACTCGAAGAACTGTGAGTAGCAGATCCGGAACTCAGACAGTGAGGCCGTGTCATCGACCGGCTTCCACTTCTTGTCCGTCCCGGCGAAACGTGCGGTCTCCAGGTGGGCGCAGATGTAGCAGAAGTCGGAGGCGATGGACGCATCCGGCAGCGTGTCATCGACAAAGCGCCCCTTCATACGGGCGGCCTTCAGTTCGTTCCAGAGCGAGTCTGAGAACTTGAATTGAGCCTTGTCCACCTCGAAAGTGGTCGTTTTCGGCATTCCTGTGTCCTCACAGTTAGGGGCGCACTACCGCGCCCCGCGATGTCTCGCCCCCCGACCTACACGTGGCCGCAGAGCAGGTAGATGTCTTTTTCGTCCGCCGGCTGCGCTGCCGACGGGAACACGAGCACCTGGGCGGTCGGATCGGCGTCATCGATGGCGAACTGCGAGCCGGTCGGCGTGCCATCCGTCCAGGTGTAGGCCGTGCCGTCCACGATGCACAGGAAGTTGAGCGCGACGTTCTCCGCGACCGGATAGTCCGGGTCGAGGTTGAACTCGTACACCGAGCCGTCGCCGATGAAGTGGTACAGCATCGGCTTGTGCTTGGACCAGTAGGCCAGGCCTGCCGCCGTGCGCGTGCCGAGCACCGCCTTTGAGAACGCGGTGGTCCAGGGATACATCGACGACATCTTCGCCGCCATCGAGATCTGGAACTGACCGGTCTCTCTCGCGCTGTAGTTTTCCCGGTCGCGCCAGAAGGACTGCGTCCAGGGCACCAGGATGCCGGAATATCCGCTGCTGTTGTCGTCCTGTTCCAGGCTGTCGCTCTGGCTGACAGTCATGTACATGATTTGCTTGTAGGTGTAATCTCCAGGCTGCACTGCCTGGAAGTTGAATCCGCTCTGCGCGTGGGTCTTGAGCGACATGGCCTGGTTGACGAAGTTCATGTCCGACCCGCGCAAGACCACCGGCCCGCGAGGCAGCTGGATGGGCGAGAACTGGATTTGCCCGAGCGCCTTGTCGTTGCCGATCACGTCCTGAACGTCCGGCTCCGTGACCGCGAAGGGAAACGATTCCGCCGCCGCGAAGGCCTGGAGGTGCGCGCCGTCCGCGCCTTTCGTGATGGCCGTGCCCTGGTTGGCATACTTGCCGCCATCCATGACGCCCCACAGCAGGGCTTCGAGGCCGCCGCCGTAAAACTCGGCGATGTTGTAACCCGTCATTTGCTTTGTCTCCTTACCGCCGCGCCCTGAGAGGCACGGTCAGCTCCCAGTCGAACGAAAGGTAGTAGGTGTCCGCGCGCACGTGGGGGCGGAACTCCAGCCCTGCCGGGCAGACGATGCGCACTTCACTCGCGACGATGCCCGGCAGTGGGCCGAGGCGCTGCTCGACCTCGACGTCGTCGATCGTCACCACCTGCACGGCGCTGAAGTCTTTGTGCGCCTGGAAGACCTGCTGCGCGTCCAGCGCCCAGACCCAGGCCTTGTCCTGCGGTGTGTCGCCGTCATCGTCCTCGACCGTCACGACGCCGTGGTAGGCCACGGTCAGGCGCGCGACGATGCGCAACGGGTAGGTCGTCAGCGTCGAGAGCTGCTCGTCGGTTGACACGCCGCCCCAGCGGTGCGACCAGAACGGCGGGGTGAGCGAGAAGTCCACCCAGCGCTTGGTCACTTTCGCCTCGGGCACGGCCATCTGTTCCAACAGCAGCAGCCGGTCGAGCACGGGCAGGGCGAGGTCTTTCAGGTCCGTCGTCACAGCGGAATCCTCCCGGTGAGCACCTGCTCGGTGATGGTGTTGATACCCGCCGTCACGAAGGCCTCGGCGTTCTCGCGGATGATCCGCAGCTCCTCGCGCGCGTCGGGCCAGCCCGTGGTCGCGTGGAACGCTTGCCGGTGATTGCCCTCGTCGTCGCCGTAGACGTAGATCGACGACGGGTTGTCGTTGGTCACGGTGAAGCCGACCAGGCCGTCCGCGTAGTCGCCGATCACGTGCCAGTCGTGCACGAGCTCGTGCGAGCGCCGGTAGGGGATGCCGTGGCCGAAGCCATCGGTCGCGAAGAACGCGCGACGCTGTTTTTCGGACGTCCAGCGGATCGGGTACACGACCGGGCCGGGCTCGACCCGCAGGCGGCGCGTCACTTCATTGCGCACGAACGGCGCCACCTCACGGCGCGCGTAGCGGGTGAAGACCACCGGCAGCGCGCGGATGCCATCCTGGAGGTCGGCGATCGCTTGCGTGTGGGTGAGCACCTGTGCCTCGAACATCACACCCTCTCAGCTGAAGTAGTCGTCACGCGAGACAGGTCCAACCACGCCGAAGAACGGTTGGTCGTCCCCGCCGGGGTCCTGGTCGATGAGCCCCTGCTGGCCCTGGCGCAGGCGGTTGAGGAAGTCCTCGTAGTCCTTCTCCCACCGCTTGACCTTGGCCGGGCTGTCGTCGAAGTTCCCACCGTGGGCGTGCCAGGCCATCGCCGCGGCCTTCTCGGCGTTGTAGCGCCCGAGCATGAGCACGTCGCTCGTGCCGGTAGCCGGGGTCGTGTAGTCCTGCTTGCGCAGCGCGCTGTCGAGCTCCCCGGCCACCTGGTCGATGAAGCTCTGCACCTGGTCGGTGCTAGGCCGCGACGTGGCGGAGATGGTGAACCCGATCCCCGACGCCGGGTCGAGGCGTGCCTGGACGTCCGCGACGGTGGCGTAGCTCATCCTGCGGAACCCTCACGGCGCTGATGCTCGGCTTCCACCCAGGCCTGCAGCGCGGCGACCAGGTCGCCCTTGTTCATACTCGACCGTCCCGGCAGGTCGATGGCTTGCGCCCAGTCTTTCAGCTCATCGAGCGTCATCGACTGGAAGTCCATCTCACTGTCCTCACCCTCATCATCGAAGGCGTTGGGCGTCAGGTCCAGGATGTCGTGCAGAGACTCGCTCTGCTCGACCGGCTCGTCCTCTTCGCCTTCGCCCTCGTCATCGAAGGCGTTGGGGGTGATATCGTCGAGGTCGATCACCTCGACCGGGTCGGTGACCTTCACCGGCTGGCTGAGGTCGTCGAGGCCGCCGTGCTCGGGACCGGCCACGGCGGCCTCGACC
>NZ_DAISHJ010000078.1:13082-13552 GCF_036822615.1 Aggregatilinea sp.
AGGATGCGTCTCAGCTCGACGGCACGTCGAGGCCGACCGCGCGCTGCGCCGCCAGCGGTAGGGCTGGCTCGCGGCCCTGCACGGCCAGGTAGGCCGCATTGGCCTGCTCGTGCGCAACGTCCCAGCGGTAGCCGCAGCGTGGACAGATGAACGTATCGCCCTCGCGCCGGGCATCGGGACGGTTGCAGTTGATACAGCGAAACATGAGAGGTGTCCTTTCTCCGCGCCCGCCGGAGCATTCACTCCAGCGGGCCGCGTGCCGTCACCCGCCGCGCTACGAGCCCGCGCCGGTGCTGAAGTACGAGAAGCGCCAGCCGCCCGCCGCGTTGGCGTGGCTGCCCCCGAAGACGTGGCGGATCTTCCAGCCGATCGTGTCGGTGTCGAAGTCGCCCTGCATCGGATCGATCAGCCCGCCGCTGCCCAGCGCGTTCGGGCTGCGCCGGAACATCGTAAATCTGTAACACGCTGTA
>NZ_DAISHJ010000078.1:13562-23707 GCF_036822615.1 Aggregatilinea sp.
GGAACATCTGCGGGGTTTCGTAGCCGCGCAGGAAGGCGTACTCGGCGGCGAAACCGCGCGCCGGTTCGGCGAACAGGTACCAGCTGGTGTGGCCGTTGGTGGCGTCCAGGATCGGGATGTAGGGATCGACGACGATGCGCAGCATACCCGCCAGGGCGTTGCGCGTCGGCATGGCCACGGCGACCGCGCTGGCCGAGGCGTCACCCCCCGCCCACTGCACCTGCAGCGAGCCCAGGATCTCGACCGCGTCCATGTAGAGCGCGGGCGGGACGACCAGGATCGCGGGCGTGTTGGGCAGCGGCTTGTCCTTGTCTCCGGGGTACTTCGCCATCGCGTTGACCGCGGCCTTCAGCGACGTCGTCGAGAGCGCGTCGGTGCCGGTGTTGCTGTAGGTCGCACCCTCGTGCGAGTGATTCGTCGCATAAAGCGTGCTGTTGGCCACGTACAGCGCGGAGGCGAGATACATCTCGGTCTGGATCGCGTCCTCGGTCATCATGTCGGGGATGCGCGCGAACGCGTCCAGGTCGTCGTTGACGATGCTTTCCCAGGTCAGCTCGTAGACCTGGCCGTACTTGCTGACACCGTATTCGTACGAGCTTTCTTCCAGGCTTTCCTGGGGGTAATTCGTGCCCTCGCGGACCTTGCTCAGGCGCCCGCCGCCGCTCAGGCGGATGTTGGCCACCTGGCGGAAGTCGCGCACGGTGCGCCCGCGCAGGAACTGGCGGTAGGTCGGGGCGTAGGTGGCGTAGCGCGCCAGCAGCACGCGATCCATCGTGTCGCCCAGCAGCGCCGAGAACTCGCTGCTCATCATCGCTTCGGCGAGCCACTGCATCGACCGCCGCCCTTCGAGCAGGTCACGGTAGACGCGGGCCGTCTCGGCCAGCTTGCGCGCGTAGGCCGCGGTCATCTGCGGCTTGCGCGACAGGTTTCGCCCTTCGTTGGCGAAGATGACGTCGGCGCTGATCTGTTCGCCCGTGTAGTGGGCGATCTCGGCCAGCGCGGGACTGTGCGGCAGATCGCCGCCGACGGACAGCGGGGCTTCGATGACCGGCTGCGCGGCTCCCTGTCCACCCTCGACCGTCGAGGCGGTCTCCTGAATCCCCTCAATCACGCTGAGGGTGATATCGTCGAGTGCCATGTCTGAATCTCCTTCGTGATTACGGCCCGTTCCCGGACCCGGCTGTCGTGTGCCGAACGATCCGGCTAGCTAAACGTGATTGCGTCCGAGACGACCAGCAGGCCGGTCGGCAGGACGATCACCAGGTACCAGGTGTCCGCCCCGGCCTCGGTGATGTTCAGGTCGATGTCGCCGTCCGCTTCGCTGGTGAGCCACCCGGCCTTGTTATCGACCACCTCGATCGCAAGGCCATCCGTCCCGATGGCGATCCCGCCCGACGCTGCCGTCGCGGCGACGGAGTCGCCGTTCGCGTCGTCGGAGAGGTAAAAGCGCACGTTGCCGCGCGTGGCCAGGTCGTCGCCAGCGGCGTCCAACAGCTGGACGGCAACGTTGATCACGTCACCCGCCTGCGTCCCGACCGTGATGTCCGCGCCAGCCACGGCGCCAGTGAGCGTGTTGATCTCATCCGCCGTCGCCGTCACGCCCAGCAGGCCGGTCTCGGCCACGGCGCCCACCAGGGCGACCTGGATCGTGGCCGTCGCGGCGCTGTTGACCGCACCCAGCGCGTAGCCGATCCACCCGCCGTTGAGCGAGTCCTTGTTGTACGCGGCGCCATCCTTGAAGATCTTCTGCCCGACCGCGACCGCGCTGTTGCCGCTGCTGTCCGCCCCCGTGACGGGCAGCTCGACCACGGTATCGACGCCAAGCAGCTCGACCGTCGCCTTGTTGGCGCTGTCGGAATCTTCCAGCAGCAGAACGGGCATGTCGTTGAGATACTCAACCGCCCCCGACGTCTTGCTGGCCCCGACCGTCAGTTCGAGACGAACGGCGGCACGGGTGGAATACTTGATGTTGGTTGCCATAGCTGGTCCTTATCCTTCTCTGTTCGCGTTCGATGCGATACTGGCCGGGTCACGCCCGGTCGATTGAACTCGTCAGGGTTACCGGCGTCCGCGGACTGCCACGGCCAGCCCGGCATCCGGCACCAGGCCGCGCAGCGCCTCGGTCAGGATCGCGTCCGGGTTTCCGGACCCGCCAGGGGCGGTCAAACCGGTCACGGCGCCGTTGGGCATGAGCTTGGACAGGTAGGTCTTCTCGGCCTCGACGACCGCCTTCACGGCCTCGCTGAACTGCTCGTCGGTCTGCTGGCTACCGTGCGTGGCGAAGGCCTCGACCAGCGGCTTGACCGACTCGACGATGTGCGCACGCGCTGCCTCGGGCAGCCCCTTGGCCTCGCCGAGCTGCTTGGCGATCAGGTCCTTGGCGGTCTGGGTGCGCACCTGACGGAACAGGCGCGTGTTCTCTTCGAGCAGGCGCGTATTCTCCGCCTGCGCTTCCTGCAGGGTCTTGCCGTCCACGGGGTCACTCTCCTGTAGCTGGCGGACTTCATGGATCAGATCGGGGCGAGCCTCCGCCAGGTCCTCGCCGGTCACGTGCGTGAGGACCTCGCGCGTCACCGCGCGCCGGTCCGATTCGGCCAGCAGTTCGAACCCGCCCCCCGCCGCCGCGACGGTGACCAGGTCCACGCTGGTAAACGGGTTGCGCTGGAAGGCCTCGACCACAAACACGCCGCGCTTGGCGTCGCGCTTACCCACCCCGCTGGCGCGGAGCGACAGGCCGTCGATGATGCCCTCCTGAATCTTGGTCTTCAGCGGCGACTCGGCCTCGGAGATCTTGAACTTGGCGCGCAGGGCAGGTTTACCCGCCTTGTTGGTGCCGAGATACGGCTTGGTGACGCGCCCGACCAGGTCACGCACGCTGCGCTCCGGACGATCGCGCTCCTCCAGCCGCGAGGGATGATCCGCGAAGATCTTCGCCCCCTCGAAGACCTCGACGCCGCTCTGCAGCGCCGGGGGCGTGTACTCGTTTTTGTTGGCGCTCTCACCCTCGACGACCACGACACCGTCGATCAGGCCGTCGTCGTCGGTGGTGACTTCCATCAGCGGCAGCTGCACGTCGAGGCGCAGCGACTCGGCCACGGCATCTGTGGTCACCGCCACGTAGTCCAGCTTGACCGGCTGCCAGTCCGCCCGTGCCGCGAAGGTGATCGACTCGTCCGTGACGGTCATGTCCACGCGGTAGTAGCGGCGCTCGTTGGCCTCGAAGGCCGAGGCCACGACGTGGTCGTCGAAGACGTCGGCCACCCACGGCGACGGGGCGGGGGCATCCTCGACGCGGAACGTTTTCCAGAACGCGTCGCGGACCCGGTTGATGTAGTCGTCCAGGCTGCCGCCTGCTTCGGCCATGCGCTTGATCGTCATTGCTCCGTCCTCTCAGGCCTCCAGGCCCCACATCTCACGTAAGTGCCGCCGCGCCTCCGGCGGCGTGTCCGATTCCATCAACAGCAGCGCGACCGCCTGCTCCAGCGGCGACAGGCTCTCCTCCACGGCCACGGGCACCCGCTTCGGGTTCCACGACCGGGACAGGTACAGACAGTCCTCGCAGTGCTCCGCCGGGTTCAGCTTCCAGTAGACGAGCACGGCGGTCACCTCACCGTCGCGCCCGCGCTCGTACTTGAAGTCGAGGCGACACCGGCAGTTAGTCAGACACTGCGTTGTGCCGTCACGCGGCACCTGCGGCAAACTCACCGGCACCGCGGCGCGCCACATCGAGGCCTGCGTCGAGCGGGCGTACAACTTCGCGCGCTCGACGGCGAACTCGATGCTCTGGCCGTTTCCGGCCCGCTTGGCAATCTCACCGGCGAACCGGTCGAGGTAGCGGTACTGCTTCTTCAGCTCCGGCCCGAGCCGGAGGTAGTCGGTGCGCTTGATGCCCTCGCGCGTGCCGCCGTGCCCGACGACGAACTGCTCCAGATTGCCCCGGCGCAGCTCGGCCTTCATCTGGTCCTGCCAGTCCGCCAGCGAGAGCTCGCCGCCGGTGAGGCGCTGCGTCAACGCCTCGATGCGCCGCTCGCTCACCAGGCGCAGCGCGTTGCTGTAGCGCCGGATGTCGGTCGGGTCCTCAAGCGGTCCGGGCATCGTCAGTCACCCTTATCAAACGATGACGGCGGCGGATCCTTGGGGAGCGGTGGGCGGTCCGGAAAGTGCTTGCTGCGCCAGAACGGTTTCGGCAGCGGAAACTCATCGCGCCGGATGCGGCCCTGGTGAGCGGGCCATAAATCAGCGCGGTCAATTGCGACCCCGACAATTCGCCCGTCGTCCTTTCGCTTGTGCAGCACCAGCACCCGGTTAAACAGGCAGCCCAGGACCGTGTTCAGCAGCCCGAGCGCGGACGTCCCGCGCAGATAACAGCGTGCGGATTTACGCATCGACCTGTACCTCCCGCAGCGCTTCGTCCACGTCGTCGAGCGTCACGCCGAGCTGCTTCAGGAGCTTGTCCAGCTCCGGCAGCTTGGCGAAATCGTCGAAGGCCTGGTCCACCTCGGACTTCTTGATCGGCTCGACCTTCTCCGCCTCTTTGCCGTCCAGCGGCTTGCCGACCTTGGGCGGCTCACTGGCCGCTTCGCGCAGACGGGCGATCAGGCCTTCGGCGAAAGCCTGTCCGGCAGCCTGGGCGTCCGCCGTCGGCGGCGGGGTCAGCGCAAACCCGCCCGAGGCCTTGACCGTGGCCACAATTTCCCCGGCGTTGTCATAGCCCATCACCGTCAATGCCCGAAGCATCTTCTGCTCTGCCGGGATCATCAGCGTGCCGCTTGTCACTTCCGCCGTGGCGATGCTGGCCAGCGCGGCAGCCTGGACGGCGACGTCCGACTGGACGATCGGCGGCAGCGTCACCTCGACGCCCAGATCGACGCCCTCAGCAGGCACGAGCGCCCAGATCGGCGACCCGCCCGCCGCGTCCGGATCCTCGACGATGGCGAGCGCCTCCAGTACGCCGTACCGCACCCCCTGAAGGATGGCGAACCAGAACAGGTCGCCGTAGACGTCTTCCCAGAACTGCTGCTCGAACTCGAACATTTTGAGCATCGGCAGCTCCATCGCGGTCGCGGTGGCCAGGTTGCCGGTGCTCGGGTCGCCGAGGTAATGCTCGAAGATGCCCCCCACGCCGAGCCCGGCGTACTGCCGGAACATGCGCATGTCGGTGTAGGCGTTGCCGGACCCGCTGTCCGTCTTGAGCTGTTCCAGCGTGGACGATTCGTTTTCGACGAACGTCGCCGCGCCCTTGCGCCGCTCGGTGCCTTCGCCGCCGATGCCGTAGCGCTCGGCCATCTCGAACGTGCCCCACTGCTGCATCACGCGCTGCAGCGCGGCCCGGTTGCCCTTGACCTTCTGTTTGAAGGCGAAGGTGGCGAGGGCAAGGGTCAACGTCGCCCGGTCTTCCATGAAGCCCTTGGTGGCCTTCAGCCACGGCAGACCGGTCGCCAGGTGCGAGATACCACGCCCGCCGAGCGGGTTCGTGAGCACGTGCATCACGTAGATCTCGGTGTTTTCGGACCAGGACGCCTTGAAGGCCGGATCGGGGTCCGCGTTGCGCCAGTCGGGCAGGTATTCCGTCTTTTCCTGCTCTTGCACGTACTTGCCCGACTCGACGTCGAACCGGCGCGGGGTGTAGGTGCGCTTGAACGCCACCGGCAGCGCCGGATCGTCGGCGGTGATGACGTCGCTGATCTCGTTCGGATCGATCGTCCGGACCGTCACCCGCCCAGTCAAAGTCGAGACGTAGAGCGCAAAGAACAGCTCGCCGTCGAGCTGCCGGTCCGTGTTCAGCCGCCACTGTGCCTTCGCCCGGCTGATGCTCTGCCGGTTGCGCATGTCGCCCCAGAACGCGTCGAGCCAGGCCTGGATGCGCGCGTCCTTGGCCTTGAAGGCCACCCCGCGCCCGAAGGTGTAGCTGTTGTGCAGGCGCACACCTTGCTCGGCGATCGGGTCGTTGTGGTAATACCAGCGCGCCTGGCGGTTCGTGCCAGTGCGGTCGATCTGCGCCAACAGCCAGTCGCTGCCCTGCCCCAGCGGAATCCAGCCGGGCTCGCTCATCGCCAGCAAGTTGCGCGTATTGCTCAGCGCCTCGGTGACTTCCGCTTCGAGGTCCGCCAGCAGGCTCGCGTCGTTGATCAGGCGCTGCAGGCTGCTCGTTTCCTGAGTGACGTCGTTAGTAGTCAATGCGGACCCTCACACTTTCGTCGTAGACCGTCTCGGCGTGTTCCCACAGTTCGGTGGCATATTCACTGGCCATGCTGGCCGTCACCGCGGCGTCGATCTTTTTCAGCTCGGTGCGCTTGACGATGCGAATCGCCTCGCCGCCGAGCTGCTCTTTCCCGTCGGCGTTCTGGACGTGCTGGCGCAACGCCGTGTTGCCGGTGTGGCGGAATCGACCCTCGTGCACCCGCTTCACAAAGTGCGTATCGGCCAGCACGCGCGCGGCACCCTGCGGAAAGGCAAAGAATGGGATCGACTGGTGCCGCTTTGCCAGGCGCGTCATGTCGCTGTGGAGCTGGTACTCGTCATAGGCCACGCCCATCACGCGATAGCGCTGCAGTGCCGCCTCAACGGCGGGCAGCAGCGTCTCGTCGTAATCGAGCTTGCCGCCCTTCGGCGGCTCCCAGATCCAGGTCTCCAGCTCGATCACCACCTCGCCCATGACGGTCACGGCCATCAGCGCCATGCTGTCGCCGGAAACCGCGGCGTCGGCGGCGAGCCAGACGGGAACGTCATCGGAGACGCGCCCGCGCTCGTAGATCAGCCGGTCCCAGACCGCCATCTGAATCAGCGCGTTGACGCTGGACGTCCAGAAGTTGTTGTGCAGCCGGTCGTAGTTGTGCGGGCGCTCGATCTTCTTCTGGTTCGCGTAATAGGTGCGCCCCGCCTCGCCCTGCTGCCAGGGCATGCGCCGGGCGGCCTCGCCCGTGTCGATGTAGGCGATCAGGCCCGCGGCAGGCACACCGTAGACGGGCAGATCGTCGTCGAGCCGCACACCTTCGTTGAGCGCCAGTTGCCACAGCGACCACAGCAGCTCGCTTTCGCCCTCGTACCCGGCGTACGTATCGACGAAGCGCTGAGACAGCGGGCGCGTCGGGACTGGCTGCATCTCGTCCCACATGCGCAGGGCTTCTTCGTACTGGAAGCCCCACAGCTCCGTCCATACGGTCAGAGATTGATTGCTCCCGGCCTCGCCTGCGTCATTGATCGGCAGCGCGGTGATCTCAGAGCCGGACGGCTTGTGCAGCAGCTTCGTGGCGGTCATCTCCCAGCGATCCTGTACTGCCGGGGGTGACAAGAGGATGCTCATCTTCACCCGCTTGAAGGCGCGAGCCTGGGCCTGCTGGAGCTTGTTTCCCAGGTTGTAGATCTCTTGGAACGGTCCCCAGGTCTCAGCCGCCCAGCGGGCGTATAGAGCGCTGATGGCCGTCTTGCCCGACTTCTTGATGGTGGACCACATCAGCGTGGTCCACGCGAAACGCCACGCCCACACCGGATCGGGCTGCAGCTGCGTCATCAAGCGCAGCAAGGTCTTCTGGTGCGGCTGGAAGCGAATCGGGCGGCGCGTCTCCGGAATGTAAAAGCATTCCTCCGCCCACTCGACAATGTCCGGCGGCGGGGTGACGTGCGGATCGACCACAGCGGGCTTGAGGCCCAGTCGGGCCAGGGTCCGATCCACGAGGGCCTCAGCGGTCAGCGTCATGGGCGCTTAGCTCCTGCAGCAGGGCGTTGAACACGTCAGATGCCGCCAGACCCCGCCGCTCCAACAAGAGCAGCAAGTCCGAGAGCGTGCCGACGATCTCGGTGGGGAGGTTGCGCAGCAGCCTCATCTTGTCCACGGCGATCGCGGCGGACATGATGGCATCCTTACCCTTGGTGTCCTTGATGGCATCCGGATCGTTCGCACGAATGAGGTACGCCCGCGCGGTCGCCTCAAAGAAATCGTCGAGGGCTTTGTCTACCAGAGTGGGATCGACCGCCTTTTTTTCGGGTTGCAACTCAGTCGCAACTGGTTGCAACTGGCTCGCAGCCAGCCAGCGGTAGACGGTGGACTTGTTCAGGTCCGGCGCGGCCAGCGCCTGCCGGATGGCAGCCAGCGCTTCTTTCGTCAGCTCGCCACCGAACCGCCGCACGATCTCGCGCGCGATGGCCTTGTCCTGCTCGCCGTACTCGCGCTTAGCCATGCGGTGCCTCCTCACTGGCAGACGCCAGCATGTGGCTGATCAGCAGCCCGAGCGGGAGCTGAATCGCCATGTAGAGAGAAAGCAGAATGATGATGAGCATGGACCGTTTTTACTTTCCGCGATTCTTGCGGCGAGAGTCCTTGGCCACTTTGCGCTTCGCCTTGCGCTGCTTGGCGGCCCACTTGGAGAGTTTGCCGCCCGATGTGAGCGACACGGTTGCCTGTGAATGACCTGCCAGCTTTCGCCGGGCGGCGCGATTGAGTTCCGGAGGAATCGGGATGTAACCTTCCGGCGGAGGCGTAGCGCCGAAAAGCTCGATCAAATCACCGTTGTCAACGTTCATTGCCCTCTCCTCAGAAAAACGAAAACGACAGCACGCACCGGCGCGCTGTCGCCTGGATGACACGGCGAGGTACAGCGACCTCGCTCCATTGCAAACCACCGGTGATCAGCCGGTGGGGTCAGTGGCCAGGGCGGGCATGAAAGCCCAGCCCCGGCCAGCGGGAGCCACTGCCCCCTCTTAATCGCATCGGGCCTTATCGCCCGCGATTATCGTGCTGCACGGGGGCATCCGGCCCGGGCCAGACGCCCCCCTCAAAAGGGTTGCCTTGTTAAATCCCCGCCTGCCCTCGCCGTCAAGAGTCACGCTAAGGAGTGTAGGTCTGCTGGCCACCGGCGAGGGCCCGGGCTTTGTAGGGGGTTCAAAAATCAGTGTAGCACATGCGTTCCGCGCTCGTAATCCGTCGTATGACGGGTCCGTCACCTGACGGATAGCTCAGAGTTCCACATCCGGCGGCTCTTCCCAGCTCGCCCGCTCGACCCGGATGCGGCGCTGCTGGCCGTCACCCCCGATCCAACTGATGCGCGATTCATTCGCCAGTTTCTCAAGGTGAGACTGCACCGTCTTTAGGTGCATCCCAAAGTGGCGGGCGATTTCCCGCGCACTGGGCGGCACACCATTGTTCTCTTTGGATTGCAGGCAGATAAAGGCCAGGATCTCGTCGCGCCGGGTGCGCTGTGGGGTGTCCCAGGTCATAGTCATGATATCCTCGCGTGCTGTAAAGGGATGCCGCTCAGGAGTGGCCACTGCACCGGCCTGGAGGGGCGCCATCGTTTGCGCGGCGGTGTAAGCTGGCGGATATACAGCTCTTTGCTGCCGTCCGCAGTCATGCCCCAGCGCCCGAACCCGGAGGCACGATAGGCCGTACCGTCGTGATGGGCCAACTCGCAGTAGGATATGATCAGCGTGATGTGATAGGGCCGTTCGGGGAACACCGGCGGGTGATGATCGAGCCAGTCCCACTGCACCCGCCGAATCGCTCGACCGACCATCCGACTGAAGACGTTCAGCCCAGGCTGCTGTAAGTCTGGGTGAACCCACACCCGTGCGAGGTCAAGCACCTGCCACGAAGTCGGCAGATCGGGGTATCCGAACAATCCGGCCTGCCGGTGATGCTGGGGCTTCTTGAACACGACCAGACCGGACAAGCGACCGTCTTCCTGACACCGTTGGCCGTCCACCGTCAGCACGTAGCCGAACGGCAGCGAGCGCGGATCGGGCCAGCGATGCAGGTAGTGATAGTCTTCCACGTGCTGCCGCAGTTCAAAAGAATCATCGCGATCGATCGTGATGTTCACGCCCCACTCCCCCGCGCAGGCAGCCAGCCACCCCGCTGGCCGCGCCGTTCGACCAAGCCGCGCGCCTCCATGCGCACCAGCACGTGCCGGACCGTCCGGTCGTGCTTGCCCGCCAGGTCGGCCAGCACCCGCGTGCGGACCGGCTGGCGCGTACGGCGCCAGCTCGCGGTCACCTGATCGTAAATCCACCGCTCAAGCAGCGACATCCCCCACTCCCTCCGCCGTCGCGACGGGCCGCAGCCGCGCCGCCAGGCGCACCAGCGCCGCGTTGCCATACGGTAAAAAGTAACGATCGGTCGGCATGTAGATGTGCCCCGGCGTGCACCAGCC
>NZ_DAISHJ010000079.1:0-17204 GCF_036822615.1 Aggregatilinea sp.
GGGGGGGGGGGGGGGGGGGGGGGGGGGGGGGGCGTAGGGGCAATTCACGAATTGCCCCGCTCACTGATCCCGCCTGACGGTAGGGGCGTATTGCGACACGCCCCTACGAAAATCCCCGTCCTGCCTCACATCCACGCATCGTAGCCGAACCGCCACGGGACGTTGTCCATCGGCAGGTCGTCCACGCGGCCCTGGCGCAGCGCCTCGAAACGCGGGCGGATTTCGTCCAGGCTGTCGCCGCCGAGCTTGATCATCAGCTCGTCGGCCAGCACGAACGCGATCACTGCTTCCAGCACGGGCACGGCGCGCGGCGTCGCGCAGAAGTCGCTGCGCTCGTACACGGTGTGATCCGGTTCCCCGGTGGCAAGATTCACCGTATCCAGCGGCGTGAGCGTTGTGCTGATCGGCTTCATCGCCGCGCGAACCACCAGCGGCGCACCGGTCGTCATGCCGCCTTCCAATCCGCCGGAGCGGTTCGACGTGCGCGCCAGCATGCCGTCCTCGCCGGGCACGATGCGATCGTGCACCTGCGTGCCGGGACGTTTCGCGTTCTCGAACGCCGGGCCGATCTCCACGCCCTTGATGCTCTGCACGCTGCACGCCGCCGCCGCCAAGCGGGCGGTCAGCCGCCGGTCGTGCTGGACGTGCGTGCCCAGGCCGGGCGGCAGATTCAGCGCGACGACTTCCACCACGCCGCCCAGCGTATCCTTATCGATCTTGGCCTGCCGGATGGCGGCCTGGATGCGTTCGGACGCCGCCGGATCGGGGCAGCGCACCTCGGAGGCTTCCGCCGCCTCGAAACGCGCCAGATAATCGGGGGCGTCGCCGGAAAGATCCGCGACTTCGCCCGCGATCTCGGTCACGTAGCCGCCCACGACGATCCCGAACTCGGCCAGCAGCCGCTTGCATACCGCGCCGACCGCCACGCGCGCCGCCGTTTCGCGGGCGCTGGCGCGTTCCAGGCTCAGGCGCAGGTCGCGGTAGCCGTACTTGATCGCGCCGGTCAGGTCGGCGTGACCGGGTCGCGGCGTGGTCATGGGCGTGATGTCCTTCTCGGCCCAATTTTTCCAGTCGCGGTTTTCGACCACGATGCCGATCGGTCCGCCGGTGGTCTGGCCGTTCATCACGCCGCCTGTCACCTGGGCGCGGTCCCGCTCGATCTGCATGCGCCCGCCGCTGCCATAGCCCTGCTGGCGACGCGCCATCTCGCGGTTCAGGTCATCCGGCGCAAGCGGCAGTCCGGCGGGCATGCCGTCCAGAATGGCCGTCAGCAGCGGACCGTGACTCTCTCCGGCGGTCAGAAAACGCAGCACTTAGGCTTCCTCCACGCGCACCAGCGAGTACTGCTTGCGCCCCTTGCGCAGCACGATCACGCGCCCTTCGATGGCATCCGCCAGCGTGCACATCTGGTCGGTGCTGTCCACGCGGTGATTGTTCATGTACAGGCCGCCGCTCTCGATCAGGTTGCGTACCTGCTTTTTGGAGCGGTCCAGGCCGCACGTCACGCCCAGATCCACCACGCTGAGACCCTCGCCCTCCAGGTCGGCGCGCGGCACGGCACACGACGGCACCTCCGCGAAGATATCCACCAGATCGTCGGCGCTCATGCCGTCCAGCTCGCGGTTGCCGAACAGCACCTCCGTCGCGGCCTGGGCGCGGGCCAACCCATCCTCGCCGTGTACCGCGCGCGTGACTTCTTCCGCCAGCCGGGTCTGCGCCGCGCGCAGATGCGGCTCGGTCTCGACGGCGTGCTCGTATTCCGCGATCTCCTCGCGGCTGAGCAGCGTGAAGTACTTCAGGTACCGGATCGCGTCGTCGTCGGTCGTGTTCAGCCAGAACTGGTAGAAGCGGTACGGCGAGGTGCGCTTCGAGTCGAGCCAGACCGTCCCGGCTTCCGTCTTGCCGAACTTGGTCCCCGCACTGGTCGTTACCAGCGGCACGACCGCGCCGTGTGCCTGGGCGTCGGCCACCTTGCGGATGAGCATGATCCCCGCCGTGATGTTGCCCCACTGGTCGCTGCCGCCCATTTGCAGCGTGCAGCCGTAGCGCTCGTACAACTGCAAAAAGTCGTACGATTGCAGCAGCATGTAGCTGAACTCGGTGAACGAGATGCCCTCTTCGCTTTCCAGCCGGGTGCGGACTGAATCCTTCGCTAGCATGTAGTTGACGGTGAAGTGCTTGCCCGTGTCGCGCAGGAAGTCGAGCAGGTTTATTGGGCGCAACCAGTCGGCGTTGTTGACCAGCCGCGCCGGGTTTTCGGGCCGCTCGAAGTCGAGGAAGTGCGTCAACTGGGCCTTGATGCCCTCCACGTTGTGCTGAAGCTGGTCCTCGGTGAGCAGCTGGCGCTCCTTGGTCTTGCCGCTGGGATCGCCAATCAGCCCCGTGCCGCCGCCCGCCAGCGCGATCGGGCTGTGGCCGTGGCGCTGGAGGTGCACCAACACCATGATCGGCAGCAGCGAGCCAACGTGCAGGCTGTCGGCGGTCGGATCGAAGCCGATGTAGCCGGTCACCTTCTGTTTGGCGAGCGCTTCTTCCGCGCCTTCGGTCATGTCTTTTAACAGGCCGCGCCAGCGCAGCTCTTCGACGAGGTTTTCCGCGATCTTGACTTCCATTAGTGCTCAAGCTCCTCAAGCGTGGTTGAACGAAAAACGTACCTGACGCGCGTTTCTGCGCGGGATTGACAAGGGATTAGGGACTGTGCATCCGGGTATGTTGGGATGCAGCGTACTACTCGATCCCCTTCCAGAGCCGCCTTACGATCGTCGTGTAGCCTAACTTCTCGTAAAACGCGATTGCATCCTCGTTGAATTCCCATACCGACAGTTCGATCTCTGCAAGGCCCTGTTCGCGTGCCCACGCGTGGACCTGATGCATCAGTGCCTGCCCGATGCCCATCCGCCGGTATGCATTCAGCACCGCCACATTATCCACGACCAACCAGCGGCGCGGCACAAACATGGGCAAATCGGGGCTGTTCCGCACCAGCGCCGACAGGAAGCCGGCAATCACGCCGTCATGTTCGGCAACGAGCAGCAGCGATTCCGGGTTTTCCAGCATGTCGATGAACCACTCCAGAGGCCGCGCCGGTTCATCAAAGGGACGAAAGAAATGTGGGAGCGCGCCGGCGTGAAAAGCGTCCAACTCCCTTATAACGGGACACAGCCCCTTGTAATCATCGCGCCGGGCGACTCGGATGCTTGTCATATCCATGTGCTGCTCGTGGTCTCAGCTGTCGAAGAGACGACAGCAGAATTTCAGTGTTTGATAGCTTTCCTGATGGGCGCTACATCGGCAGGCGCGACCGCTGCCGCGCGGAATGCATTCCCATTGCGGCGCGGGCGGCGGCGGCCATCACGTCCACGGGCGGCGTGATCCCGGTCCACTGGACCTGCGCCAGCGCGCCCTGCTGCACCAGCATCCCCAACCCACCAACGGCGCGTCCCCCGGCGACGCGGATTTCCCGCATCAGCCGCGTCAGGGACGGATTATAAACCAGATCGTACAGCACAAGGTCCGGCGAAATGGACACGTCGTCCGGCCAGGGCGAGCGGTCGATCTCCGGCCACATGCCCAATGGCGTGCAGTTGACGATCAGCGCGCCGGGCTGTGCCAGCCGGGGGAGCTCATTGTACCCCACCACATCCGCCCGGTCGCCCGGACTCCGGCTGATCTGCGTCACCTGCGCCGCGCCCGCCTGTTCCAGCGCGTAGCGCACGCCCTTTGCACTGCCGCCCGTGCCCAGGATCACGCAGGTGCGCCCTGCCGGGTCGATCTCGTGTGCATGCAGGTCGGCCAGGAACCCGGCCCAGTCGGTGTTATCGACCGTCAGCGATCCGTCCGACCCGACCACCAGTGTATTCCCTGCACCGATGACCTGCGCCGCCGGGCTGATCGCGCGCACCAGCGGGTGATCCATGATCGCCTGCTTGTGCGGGATCGTGACGTTGAAGCCGCGCCACCCGTCCGCGACGTGCCGCGCGATCGTTTCGTGCAGTTCGTCCGGCGCGGCGGGAATCAGCACATAGTGCCAATCCAGGCCCAACGCCTCGAACGCGGCGTTGTGCAGCGCCGGAGAAATGCTGTGCGCAACGGGCCAGCCCAACAGCCCGACCTGTTCCGTCATGACACGTCCGCTCCCAATGCCCGCAGCGTCTCCACGAAGCCGGGGAAGGAGTCGTCCATGCAGCGGGCGTCGTCGACGACCGTTTCCCCCTCCGCGACCAGCCCGGCCACCACGAGCGACATCGCCACGCGGTGATCGTCGTGGCCGTGCGCCGTCGCGCCGCGCAGCTTTTGCGGTCCCACGACGCGGAACCCGTCCGGGCGTTCTTCGATCTCCGCGCCCAGCTTGCGCAGCTCCGCCGCCATGACCGCGATGCGATCCGTCTCTTTGACGCGCAGCTCCTGCGCCCCGGTAACCAGCGTCTCGCCCTCGGCCTGCGTCGCGGCAACCATCAGCGCCGGGAACTCGTCGATCGCGCGCACGATCAAATCCCCGCCGATTGCAGCGCCCCGCAGCGCCGCGCGCCGCACGACCAGATCCGCGACCGGCTCGCCCGCTTCGTCGCGCTCGTTGACCAGCTCGATCTCCGCGCCCATCAAGCGCAAAATGTCCACGATGCCGGTGCGCGTCGGATTCACGCCCACGTTTTCGATCCGCACGGCGTCTCCGGCGGCCAGCAGCGCCGCCACCAGCGGGAACGCGGCGGACGACATATCGCCGGGGATGGTCAGATCCAGCGGCGCGAGTGTACTGCGGGGCGTCACCGTCACGCGCGGCCCCTCGACCGTCACGTTCGCGCCGACGCTGCGCAGCATGCGCTCGGTGTGGTCGCGCGCCGGACCCGGCTCGATCACGGTCACGGGGCCGTCCGCGAACAATCCGGCCAGCAGCACGCAGCTTTTGACCTGGGCACTGGCGACGGGCATTGGGTAGGTGAAGGAGTGGAGTGAAGCGGGAGAAATGTGCAGGGGGGCTTTACCATCGGTGTCTTCGATCTGCGCGCCCATTTGTCGCAGCGGATCGGTCACCCGGCGCATGGGGCGGCGGCGTAACTGCTCGCTGCCGTCCAGCACGGACGGGAACGGTTGGCCCGCCATCACGCCCACCAGCAGCCGGATCAACGTCCCGGCGTTCACGCAGTCGATCGGGCCGTCCGGCGGCACGAGGCCGTGCAGCCCGCGCCCGTGCACCGTCAGCGTGGCCGCATCGTGCTGCTCGACGGTCACGCCCAGCGCCCGCATCGCGCGCAGCGTCGCCAGCGTATCGCCCGCCGGAAGGAAGCCGCGCACCTGTGTCACGCCGTCTCCCAGCGCGCCCAGGATCAGCGCCCGGTGCGAAATCGACTTGTCGCCCGGCACGCGGATCGTGCCGCTCAGTGCGCCGCCGGGCCCGACGTGGGCCGTGATGTCTGCCGTAATCATGAGATCGGTCGCTCCCCGTGAGAGGCGGTATACGCCCGCCGCGCCTGGACGATCTCGCCCAGGTCCTCCTGCAAGCCGGGCACGTCGTCCAGCAGCCCTTCCAGGTGTTCCAGTTCCCCGCGCAGCCGGGGCAGCAGGCGGCGCAGTTGATCCGCATTGGTGCTGAACATCCCCGTGATCATGTCCGCGTTGGTGCGCGCCAGCCGCGTCGCGCCGTCGAAACCGCCCGCCGCCAGATCGTACAGCGCCGGATCTTCGTCCGCGACGTCCATCGCCAGCCGCATCAGCGCGAAGCTGAGCAGGTGCGGCAGGTGGCTCGTGAGCGCCGTCAGGTAGTCGTGCTGCTCGCGGTCCATCCACAGCGGGACCGCGCCCACCGCGCAGGCCAGCCGTTCGGCCAGGCTGCGCGCGGCGTCCGTGGTGCGCGCCGTCTCGCACAGCACAAAGCGTGCCCCCCGGTACAGCGTCGGAATCGCGTTCGCGTAGCCGTTTTCCGCCAGCCCGCACATCGGGTGCCCGCCGACCGCCAGCACGCCGTCCGGCAGGCGGTCGAGCTGCTTACAAATGCGCGTCTTGGTGCTGCCCAGGTCGATCACCAGCGTGCCCGCCGGGATCTCGATCCGGGGGATCAGGCTCACCAGCCGGTCCGCCGGGATCGCCAGCACGACCACGTCCGCGCCGCCGTCCAGTCCAATACCGTCGATCACGCCCTGCGCCTGGGCGGCGCGCAGAACGTTGGGATTCACGTCGTCGGCGGTGATGTGCCCGCATGTGTCGCGCAGGGCCATCGCCAGCGATCCGCCCATCAGCCCCAGGCCGACGACGTGAACGGTAAAGCCGCCGGGAGTCTTATCCATGCTGCGCCGCCGGAGAGTGCGTGGTCACCTTACGGCCCACGATGGGTGCCAGCTGCGTGATCTTGCTCACCAGCGCGGCGAACCGTTCCGGCTTGAGCGACTGCCGCCCGTCCGATTCGGCGTGGTCGGGATCCATGTGCACTTCCAGGATCAGCCCGTCCGCGCCCGCCGCGATCGCGCCCATCGACACGCTTTCGACGTATTCCCACTTGCCGAGCGCGTGGCTGGGGTCCGCGATGACCGGCAGGTGCGACGCCTGCTTGAGCACCGGGATCGCGTTCAGGTCGAACGTATTACGCGTGGCCGTCTCGAAGGTGCGGATGCCGCGCTCGCACAGCATGACGCGCATGTTGCCATGGCTGAGGATGTATTCCGCTGCCATCAGCAGTTCCTCGATGGTGCTGCTCATGCCGCGCTTGAGCAGCACGGGATGTTGGCTTTCGCCCACGGCGTGCAGCAGCGCGTAGTTTTGCATGTTGCGCGCGCCGATTTGCAGCACGTCGGCGTAGTCACAGCAGACCTGCACCGTGGCCGGTTCCATGACTTCCGTCACGACCGGCAGGCCGGTTTGCTCGCGCGCTTCGGCCAGATAGCGCAGGCCTTCTTCGCCCAGCCCCTGGAAACTGTAGGGCGAGGTGCGCGGCTTGAAGGCGCCACCGCGCAGCGCCGTCGCGCCCGCTTCCTTGACGGCATAGGCCGTCTCGATGATTTGCTCGCGGCTTTCGACCGCGCACGGACCGGCGATGATCGCCAGATTCGGGCCGCCGACTTCGATCCCGTTCAGCGGGATCAGCGTGTCGTCGGGGTGATATTCGCGGCTGGCGATCTTATACGGGTGGCTAACCGGCACCACGTCCTGCACGCCGGGCAGCAGTCCCAACTGCTCGCGGTCCAGCGGACGCCCGCGCCCGATCACGCCGATGATGGTGCGCTCTTTGCCTTCGGACAGGTGCACTTCGTAGCCAATCGAACGGATGCGGGCGATGACTTCGGAGATATCGCGGGCAGTTGCGGTGGTGGACATAACGACGATCATGGTGTTCCTCCGTGTGCCGGTGTGCGCCGGTGGTGTTTTCTGCCAGGACAGGGATATTACGAAACAGTGTTGGCTCTATCGGGCCGCAGTTGCCATGCGTCCCGCAGGTAAACGTGTTTGATCTCGCGCGCCGAACGCGGCGTGTTCCACATGATCAGCACCCGCACGACCATCGGCAGGCTGTGCGGCACGGCCATCTCGTGCGAGCACAGGATCGGCGCGTCCATCCAGCCCATCTGCCGGGCCGCTACCGCCGGGAATTCGGCGTTGAGGTCGGTCGTCGTGGAGAAGAACACGCTGCCGATGTCGTCCACGTCGATCTCGTTGGCGTCGACCATCGCTTCGAGCAGTTCACGCGTGGCGCTGAGGATCGCGTCCGCCGTGTTGACCTCGACGGTGATGGCTCCGCGTACGCCACGGCAGGAGTAAGAAGCGGCTAATTTGGTTGGACTCACGGTGTTCTCCTTCAAGACGCCCGGACCTTCGCCCGGAATGGAAACAAAAAGGGCGCTGAGCTTGTCTTCTCAGCGCCCTTTCCCTTATTCGTTTCGGGTCGGGTTAGTTGCTTTCGCCAGCAGGCAAGCTCGGATCTCCAGTATGGCGCCCATAAAAATAGAAATAGAAGTAGCCAAACCAACCCGACGCTTCCGCGTTCGGGGGGGTGTTGAGGTTGGCGATGGGCTTGGACATCTGAGACATTGCTGTTTTTTCTCCCGATTGCTGTTCAGAGTAGCACAGGACGGGAGGCAGTGTCAATAAGCCGGAAGAAGTTCGTACAAAATGACGAGGAGCCGCTTAAACCGGCTCGTCGAGCGGCGTCTCGTCGTCCTCGAAACGGCCAGCATAGGACAGATCGTCCTGCTTCCGCACGACGTCGCGCAGCGCATCGATGGGCAGCCGCTCGCCCGTGGCGGGATCGTCGTAGAACCAGTGCGTCCAGCCGTTGCACGACCCCTGCTTGAGGATGCGCCCGACCTTGTGAATCGAGCCGGACAGCTCGCCGCACTGCAGGTGGCCGCTGGCGAGGATCGTGGCGCGGATGGGGCTGTGCTTGCCGAACGTCAGTGTCTGGCCGGGGGCGAGCAGGCCGCGTTCCAACAGCGTGCCAAACGCGATGCGCGGGCGCTGGCGGCGCTCCGGCGAGGCGAAAATCACGTCCGGCTGCGGGAACGGCTCGACCGCGTCGAGGCGTTCTTGTGCAAGCCGCACATACTCGCCGTCCTTCTCGATCCCGATCCAGCGGCGGTGCAGTTTTTTGGCGACCGCGCCCGTGGTCCCCGTCCCGAAGAACGGATCGAGGATCACGTCGCCGGGGCGCGAGCTGGACAGCACCACGCGGTACAGCAGCGCTTCCGGCTTCTGCGTCGGATGCGCGCGCTTGCCGTCGAGCTTGATGCGCTCCGGCCCGACGCAGGTCGGCAGCCACCAGTCGCTGCGCATCTGCAAGTCGTCGTTGAGCGCCTTCATCGCGTGGTAATTGAACGTGTAGCGCGCGCCTTTCTGTTTTTGCGCCCAGAGCAGTGTTTCGTGTGCGTTGGTGAAGCGCACCCCCCGGAAGTTGGGCGTGGGGTTGGTCTTGACCCACACCACCTGGTTCAGAATCCAGTAGCCCAGGTCCATCAGGATCGCGCCCACGCGGAAGATGTTGTGATACGTGCCGATCACCCAGATCGTGCCGGTGTCTTTCAGCACGCGCTGGCAAGCGCGCAGCCATTCGCGCGTGAAAGCGTCGTATTCCGCGAAGCTGTTGAACTGGTCCCAGTCGGCGTCCACCGCATCGACCTTCGTCATGTTGGGCCGCCACAGCTCGCGCTGAAGCTGGAGGTTATAGGGCGGATCGGCGAAGATCAGGTCCACCGATTTGTCAGGGAAGGACGCCAGCACGTCGAGGCAGTCGCCGTGAAGGATCTGATCAAGCGGGAGGTCGGGGTGCGATGTCATGAGCCTGTGTGTGATCCGCCTCTCGGTCGGGCTAAATGTCGCCGTGCGCCTTGTACCAGTCGTAGGTGTCCTGCAAGCTCTGCCGGATCGAGATGCGCGGCTCGCCCAGCTCGCGCCACGACTTTTCCGCGTTGAAGTACATCATGCGCGTGCCGAGCCGGAGCTGGTTGCCTTCGGCGGGCAGATTCACGCCCAGCTTGCGCAGCACATCGGTTACGGTGGCGGCGAGATACAGCACCGGTGTCGGCAGCGTCACGGCGAACGCGCGGCGGCCCATGACGTCCGCCGTCAGGCGGGTCCAGGCTTTGTGCGTCAGATCGACCGCGCCGAGGATATACCGTTCCCCGGTGCGCCCGCGTTCCGCCGCCGCGATGTGCGCCTCGGCCACATCGCGCACGTCGATCAGCGTCGTGCCGCCGGGCGGCATGGTCGGCGGGACGTGCCCGCGCGCCATCTCGATCACGACGCTGCTGGAAATCTGGTTCAGGTCGCCCGGCCCGATGATCACCGTGGGATTGAGAATCACGCAGTCCAGGCCCCGGCGAATGGCGCGGAAGACTTCCGCCTCGGCCAGAAATTTGCTGTGGCCGTAGGGCGTCAGATGCTGGTCATAATTGAAGCGCACCGATTCATCGATCGGCTTCAGCCCGTGCGTATAGCCGATCGCCGCCGCGCTGCTGGTGACGATCACGCGCCGCACGCCGGATGCTTCCGCCGCGCGCAGCACGTTCGCCGTACCGTCCACGTTGATCTCGTAGATGCGCGCCGGGTCGCTGCGCCAGTAATCCGCCACCGCCGCCGTATGGAACACCCACTCCACGTCCTGCATCGCGTCCAGCAGCGACTGGTAATCCATCACGTCGCCCAGGGCGTGCTCGCAGTCGAGATCCTCGATCAGCTCCAGGCGGCTGGTGCGGCGGTGCAGCACGCGCACGCTGTAACCGTGCCGCGCCAGCGCGTGCGCGATGTGAGAGCCGACAAACCCGGTTCCTCCCGTGACGAGCGCTTTCACCATAGCCGCTTCTCCTGGCCGCCCGCCTGAGTCACGCGGGATCGGCCTGCTGCCGGATGCGAGTCAAGGGGCGCGCCGGTCGTCCACCACCGGCAGCGCCACTACTGCGAGTATACCGCACGCGATTCATGCGCGCCCAGGCCCGCCGTGGGCACGAACGCGCCGGGAATTGCCAAAAGCCTTTGAGCGCGGTAGTATTCCGCGCCGATCAACCGTGCGTATCGTAAAAAGTTGGGGGGTGAAGGAGTGGTGACGTGGGTGAAGTGGAACATGGTTCCTCTCAATCATTAGGACGTCCTCAGCGCTCCCGCTGGATGCGGGGTGTCGCCAGCGGCGTCATGATTCTCGGCGCGATGGCGCTGGTCCTGTTCGCCGGACGGTTATTCTTCACACAGCCGGAAGAGGAAGAAACACCGCCGCTCCCCTCGAACGAACGCCCAACCGTCGCCCCACTCGGCATCGAATCCGTCCAGTATCCGACCGCCTATCCTACGGTGGTCATCACCGCCACGCCTGCCCCGGTCGATTGGGTGCGCCCCACCGCCGAGCCAGACGTGATCGCGGCGGCGCTCGATAATCCCGTGGTCAACGCCTCCGGCGACGGCGTCGTGGATCGCGAAGTCGACGCGCTGACGATCCTGCCTGCGCGCTCGCGCAGCGACATCACGACCTACGAAGTGCAGTCCGGCGACACGCTGCAAATCATCGCGGATCACTTCGGCATTCAGCAGTCCACGATCATCTGGTCCAACGACCGCTTTTACGTCAACGCGATGAGCGTGGGCATGGAGCTGAACATCCTGCCCGTGGACGGCGTGTACTACACCGTCACCGACCCGGAAACCATTTCGGATCTCGCGGAGGAGTTCCAGGTCGCCCCCTACGACATCATCGATTCAGAGTTTAACAATCTGTTCGGCGCGACGCCGGACATGGTGCTGCCCGCCGGGCTGCGGCTCATCATTCCGGGCGGGATCGGCTCGCAGGAGCCGGTGTACTGGGACCCCGGCATCGTGCAGGAAACGAGTGGGTCCAGCAGCGGCGGGACGGGCGGCGTGACGCTCGCGCAGGGCTTCGCGTCGTTCGCAGCGGGCGATCCCGGCTCGTGCGGACGGCAGGCCGTCTACGGCGGCACGCTGCCGGTCGGCGCGCCGATCTACCGCAGCTACCGCATCACGCAGGACTTCACGTGGGTGCACGGCGGCATCGACCTGGCCGTTCCGGCAGGCACGCCGGTCTTCGCGGCGGGCGGCGGCACGGTCATCTTCAGCGGGTGGAGCACCTGGGGGTACGGCTACACGGTCGTGATCGCGCACGGCGGCACGCTGACGCTGTACGGCCACCTCAACGGCGCGTTCGTGAGCTGCGGCGAAGTCGTCACGGCGGGCCAGAACATCGCCGTCACGGGCAGCACGGGCCGGTCCAGCGGGCCGCACCTGCACTTCGAGATCCGCGACGGCAGCGGTCGCCCCACCAGCCCCTGGAGCTACCAGAGCTTCTAGGATAGCGGTTAGCAATTAGCCGTTAGCGGTTAGCCGGAAAAAACGTTTTCGCTCTCCGCCGGATTGGGAAGATGTGGGGGCAACATCAGCACGATCTTGTAGGGGCGTATTGCGATACGCCCCTTTTTTTTCGCCAACACGCACCTGTCCCGCATCCTCGTAGGGGCAATTCACGAATTGCCCCACGCGCCCACAACCACGTCCCGTAGGCACGTATTGCGATACGCCCCGCCCCTACAGAACCCTGTTGAGCGGAGTTTGCTCCCCTCTCCAACTTGATTGGAGAGGGGCCGGGGGTGAGGTGCTCTTTCCTGCTTTTTTCCCCTGATCCCTGTTCCCCAATCCCCAGTCCCTCAGCACGGCCCCTGCACGTCGTTGATCACCACGCTGCCCTGCACCATCTGCGACACGAGATCGCCATTGATGCTCGCCGTCACGTTGATGTAAACGAGGTACTGGCCGGGGCCGAGCCCGGTCGTGTTGGCGTACACCTCGACCGTCTCGCCGCTCTGCACAGCAGGGGGATACACCTCGATCGGCGGGCCGGTCGGTGACGCGACGGCCTGCACCTCGGCGGTGAAGCGCGTGCCGGGATACCCCGCGTTGATCACCTCGAACGAGCCGACCCGGAGCGAAATCGGGCAAAACATGCTGGCCTCGCCGGTCATCTCCTGGGCGTGCACGCCCAGGCTGGGCGCGTAATCGCTGACGCGGCGCGGCATGCTCGCCACCCGCTGAAACGTGACGGTCGGGGAGCCGTCCGCGCGCAGCAGGCTGAACCAGCGCATGTGGCTGCACAGCGCGTTCGTCTCCGGCGGGTAAAGCGCCCAGTTCAGGTTCCACAGGAACATCGGTCCCGCCCAGGGCCAATGCTCGTCCGCCCACTGGTACGCGCGCACGGTGTAATCGGCCTGCGTCTGCCCGGAGACGCGCAGCCACGCGAAGCCCGCAAAATTCGGGTCGCTGTCGGAGCATTGCACGCCGTCTTCCGCCGGGTCGCGCAGCCAGCCGAATTCCGTCAGCCAGATCTGCTTGTCGTAGATGCCGCGCTCCTCGAACAACTGCCGGATCAACTCCACGCGCCGGAACACGAGCGTGTCGTACGCCGGCTCCGTTTCGGGCGGCTGGTTGTAGCCATAGGGGTGATAGCCGAAGGCGTCGAACCACTGCGCCGCGCCGTTATCGAGCATTTCCACCGCGAAGTCGATGTCGCTGACCGCGCCCCGGTCGGCGGTGGTCAGCGTGGGAGCCAGCCCGCCCGATACGACGATGATCGACGGGTTGACAGCCTTGATCTGCGTATAGACCACGCGCAGCATCTGGGTATATTCCCACGCGTTCGGCCCCTTCGACCACTCCATCGACAGGTTCGGCTCGTTGTGCACCTCGATCGCGTCCACGCCAAACGCGGACAGCTCGTTCGCGCGGCGCGTGACGTCGTTGCGGAAGTCGGTCCAGTTGCCCGGCCACGACAGGTCCATGCGGAACAACACGCGCTTACCGGGAAAGTCCGCGATCTGCCCCGGCTCGTAGACCTTCACCCAGTCCATGCCGAGCTGGTCCACCAGGGCGGGATTGACGTTGGTATGCGGGCCGATGTGCACGCCGTAGCCGAGATGTGCCGCGGGCAGCGCGCCCGACTGGGCCACCGTGCGGGAGATCGGGGAAAGGGGACTCGCGGCCACGCCTGCCAGCAGGCACAGCGCGAGCGCGAATCGGGCGAGAATCCGTAAACGTCGTGACATAACTTTATCTTGCGACGAGCCTGAGTATAATGCAAATCTGGTCATGGGTGCGGTCTGTAGCTGCGCCCGCTATCCCAAAAGTGAGCCGCTTCATGAGCCGTGTATCTGCTTCTTCTCGCCTGCCGCGCCTGCGGCGTCCCTGGCAGGTCGTGCTGGTCTTCTGCCTGCTGTATCTGGGCACGATCCTGGCGATCAACGATTTCGACGTCAAAGCGTTCGTCACCATCGGATCGTGTTACTCCTCGTGCGACTTCGACCTGGCGCAGGGCTGCCGCGAAGGCACGGAAAACGGCTACGACGGCCAGTACGCCTACTACATCGCGCGCGATCCCGGCGGCTCCGCCGGGTGCATGGACGTGGCGGGCTACCGCTACCAGCGCATTCTGCTGCCCATGATCGGCTACGCCCTGTCGTTTGGCGTGAATGACCTGATCCCGGTCGTGTTCGTCGTGACCAACCTGATCGCGCTGCTGGTCAGCGTCGCCCTGCTGGAAGATCTGCTCGTCGCGCTCAAAGCGAACCGCTGGTACGCGCTGGTCTACGGCCTGTTCTTCGGTACGGTGATCGGGGTGCGCCTCAGCACGGTCGAGCCGCTGGCCTACGCCCTCGTGATCGGCGCGATCTGGCTGACGCAGCAGGAAAAGACACGGCCCTGGCTGCAAGCCCTGTTATTTCTAGGGGCGGCCTTCACCAAAGAAACGACGCTGCCGTTCGTGGCCGCATTCATGCTCTACGACGCCGTGCACCGTCGCTGGTGGGACGCGATCCGGTTGGGCGCGGTGGTCGGCATACCGTTCGCGCTGTGGCAGATCTACCTGTATTCGTGGCTGGGCGAGTTCGGGGCCGGATCGGGCGGGGGCGGCGCGACGCCGTTCGAGATCGTCCCCTATAACGGCGTGTGGCGCATCTTCACCGACACCGAAAATATCCGCGTGTTCCTGATCGTCGGCACGCTGGCGTTTGGCGTCGCCGTGCTGCCGAGCCTGTGGGGAATCTGGGCCACCCTGCGCGAGTTCTGGCAGCGGCGCGAAGAAGCGCACCTCTACGCCTATCTGCACTTCACCAACGCGGCGCTGCTGGCCTTCGTGCCGTTTTCGACCTACCGCGAATATCTGGGCATCTTCCGCTTCATCGTGCCGATGGTGATGACGCACCTGCTCTTTGCCGCGCTGCGCTACCGCCACAAGCGCCCGCTGATCTACTCGACGCTGTGGCTGATCTGCCTGCTGTTCGTCGTGGCGGGATAACCGCGCGGCGTCAGGTGAACGGTGTCCGTGCGCTTTTGCCGCACCCCTGGCTGTGCGTTATAGTCGGCGGCTGCGAATTTGCGGCCTCTCGCCGCTGCGGAGATGGATTCTATGAAGATCGTCGTCACGCTTCCGACGTACAACGAAGCTGAGAACATACCCACTATGATCGAGGCGCTGCGCGCGCTGCCCGTGCCCGATCTTTCGATCCTGGTCATCGACGACAATTCCCCCGACGGCACGGGGCGCATCGCGGACGATCTGGCCGCGAAGTATCCCGGCCAAATCGACGTCATGCACCGCCCCGGCAAAAACGGCCTGGGCACGGCGTACATCGAGGGCTTCACCTGGGCGCTGGCGCACGGCGCGGACGCCGTGCTGCAAATGGACTCGGACTTCTCGCACAATCCCGATTACATCCCGCAGATGGTCGAGACGCTGGAGCGCACCGGCACAGATATCGTGCTCGGCTCGCGTTATGCGAAGGGCGGCAGCCTGGATGACGACTGGGGCTTCGGGCGCAAGCTGCTCAGTTGGTGGGCCAACAGCATCTACGTGCGCCTGATCCTGCACACGAAGGTCAAAGACGCGACGGGCGGCTTCCGGCTGTGGAAAGCCCACGTCCTGCGCGGCATGGACCTGAAGCGCATCCGCTCCAACGGCTACGTGTTCCAGGTCGAGACGATCTACGTGGCCGAAAAGCTCGGCTATCGCGCCGTCGAGGTCCCCATCCACTTTAAGGACCGGCGTTTGGGCCGGTCGAAGATGAGCTTTCGCGTCCAATCCGAAGCGGCACTGCGGGTCTGGCAGGTCTGGGGCCGCCACCGCCACCTGACCCCCTCGATGCGCGCGGCCTCGGAGCCGGTGTCCGCCCACTAAAAACGTCTGGTGTCGATGCTGCGTAAGTGGTTTCCTGAGCTGCTCATCACGGCAGGGCTGTTGGTCCTGCCGCTGTTGTTATTCTTCCCGGTGACGCTCGGCGGCAAGACGCAGATCCCCGCCGACAACCTCTACGAGTACGAGCCGTGGCTCAGCGCGCGCGAGACGCTCGGCGTGCCGGAGGTCCCGCACAACGCGCTGATCTCCGACCTGATCCTCGAAAACTACCAGTGGAAATCGTTTCTGCGCCAGAGCATCCGCGACGGCGTGATCCCGCTGTGGCAGACGGAGCAGTTCGCCGGGACGCCGTTCCTGGCCGCCGGGCAGCATTCCGCCCTGTACCCGTTCAGCGTGCTCTATTACGTCCTGCCGCTGTGGCTGGCCTATGGCTGGTTCACCGTCAGCCAGTTGTGGCTGGCGGGCGTGCTGATGATGCTGTTCGCGCGCGGATTGGGCGTCGGACGGTTGGGCGCGGCGGTGGCCGGGGTCGCCTACCAGCTCAGCGCGTTTTTTGTGATCAGCGCCGTCTTCCCGATGATGATCGCGGGCGCGGCGTGGCTGCCGCTGCTGCTGTTGATGATCGAGTTTATCGTCCGGCGGCGGCCCTTGCGTGGCGAGCGCCCGGCGGTGATCCCGTGGATCGCGGTGGGCGCGGTCGCGCTGATGATGAACGTCTTCGCCGGGCACGTCGAGATCACGTACTACACGCTGATCGTGATGGCCTACTACGCCGCCGCGCGCCTGCTATGGGAGTGGTGGCGCGCGCGCCGGGCGTGGAAGCGTCTGACGAGCACGGCAGCGTCGCTGCTGGCGATGGTCGCGCTGGGCATGGGGCTGGGCGCGGCGCAGTTCGTCCCGCTCTACGAGTTGGGGACACATAGCTTCCGCGAGAGCGCCGCGAGTTTCGACGACGTGCGCAGTTGGGGCCTGCCCGTCCGCCACGCCGCCGCGTTTTTCGTGCCCGACGTGTTCGGCAATCCCGCCGACCACAGTTACATCGACGTGTTCGACTGGGAGCGCGTGTCGGTGCAGTGGATGCGCGGCGCCGAGACGACCTCCAACACGCATTTCGGGATCAAAAATTACGTCGAGGGCGCGGTCTACATGGGCATCCTGGTCATGGCCCTCGCCGCGATCGGATTAATTGCGCCACGCCGCAAACAGCCTCCCGTGTCTTCCGTAGGGGCAGTTCATGAACTGCCCCTACCCGGTGATTCGGATGGCGCGCCGCCCATCCGCGCGATTCTGGCGATCCTGGGCGGCGTCTCGCTGACCTTCGCCTTCGGCCTGCCCACCTACGCCGTCCTGTATTACCTGTTCCCCAGCGCCAACCAGCTCCATACCCCGTTCCGGTGGGTATGGCCGCTGACGTTCGTCGTGGCGGCGCTGGCCGGATACGGCGCGGACGCGCTGACCTGTGCCCGGCGCGATCACCGTGTGTGGCGCGTGGCGACGTGGGCGGGCGGCGGACTGCTGGCGGCGGGCGCGCTGATTCTGCTCGCACTGGCGGCCAGCCGGATCGCGTTCGGCACTATCGAGCCGCAGGTCGCGGACCTGTATC